>CAZXCO010000819.1:0-3203 GCA_964639095.1 uncultured Solibacteraceae bacterium | reverse complement strand
CCTTTTCGGCAAGTTCCTGCAGCAGGTCCACGAGGCGTTCGAAGTCATTCGCCGGCTCCGCGCAGCGAAGGCCCGAGAAGACACGGACGATTTTCGCGCCGGCGAGCGCCGCGATTTCAAAGACGCGGTCCGCGAGAGGGGCCTGAGAGGGCCAGTCGTCCAGCGCGCACTTCAGAATCGGCGATGCGATAGCCACGACCTCGAGATCGCTCCCGCGGAGCACGTCCAAAGCGTTCTGCAGTTCCTCGCGGGTTGCCTCCAGGACGTGGCGGCCATTGATGTTTCGAAGCTCCGCGCCGCTCATTCCGAATTCCAGCATGGCGCCGGCGGCGATGGCCACATCAGGCGAGAATACATCTGTAACGGCGCCGATGCGGAAGCGTGACATTACTGCTTCATGCGCTCCAGCTTGCGGTAAAGCGTCTTGCGTTCGATGCCGAGTATGGCCGAAGCGCGGCTTTTGTTGCCGCCGGTAGCCGCCAGCACGCGCCGGATCTGGTCGGCTTCCGTCTCGGCCAGAGTCTCGCCCGCGGCGCCTCCGGGTTCCATCGCGGCGATGGCGTCGTCCGCGGCTTCGGAGTCAATGCGTTCGTTCGGTGCAAGGATGGTCAGGCGCTCGATCAGGTGCTGCAGCTGGCGGACATTACCCGGCCAGGTGAAATCCTTCAGAGCCTTCAGGCCCGATTCGGTCAGTTTCACGTTGCGGTTGTAGCGCGAATTGTACTTGTTCAGAAAGTGATGCGTGAGCAGCGGGATGTCGTTCCGGCGCTCGCGAAGGGGCGGCATGCGAAGCCGCACCACATTCAGCCGGAACCAGAGATCTTCACGGAATTTGCCGTCGTCCACCATCTTCTGCAGATCGCGATTGGTCGCGGCGACGACACGAACATCAACCTTTTTTTCGCGCGAGGAACCGACCGGTCGAATCTCGCGCTCCTGCAGGAAGCGCAGAAGCTTCGCCTGGAATCCGAGGTCAATGTCCCCGATCTCGTCGAGAAAGACTGTGCCACGGTTCGCCGCTTCAAAGACGCCGGCGCGATCGCGATCGGCGCCCGTGAAGGCTCCTTTCATGGCTCCGAAAAGCTCGCTCTCGATCAGCGCGGCGGGGATGGACGTGCAGTCGACCGGAACAAACGGATGCGCGGCGCGATTGCTGAACCGGTGGATCATACGCGCCACCAGTTCCTTGCCTGTGCCCGTCTCGCCGTCAATCAGAACGGTGGCGTCGGTCGGCGCGACCTGCGATACGGTTTTGTAAATCGCGACCATCGCCGGCGTGCTGCCGATCATCTCGGTCTCGGGTATTTCCTCGGGCTCGACCTCGTCATCCGCCGGATCCGGCGGTTCGAGCGCACGCCGAACCGTGCTGAGCAGTGTATCGAGCTCGAAGGGCTTGGCGAGATAGTCGAATGCGCCGTTGCGGGTGGCCGCCATCACGGTTTCCATGGAGCCGCGCGCGGACATCAGAATCACCGGGCACCTCTCGTGCTTCCGCGCGGCCATCAGAATGTCGAGCCCCGTTCGCTCGTCGACGTAGATGTCCGATATCACCAGAGGGTATTCGCGGTTCTCCAGCCGAAGGAGGGCATCGCGTGTATTCGACACGGCCTCCACCGTAAAGCCTTCGAGTTCGAGAAAGGTCACGATCGTGGTGCGGACGCTGCTGTCATCCTCCACCAGCAAAATCGGTTCGTTCATAGGGCGCTTTTCAGTACTACCGTGAATTTCGATCCTTTGCCGGGCTCCGACTCCACATGGATCGTCCCGCCGTGCTCATCGATGATCTGCTTGACGATGCAGAGGCCGATGCCGGTTCCCATCTCACCGGATTGCTCCGCCCGTTTCGTGCGATAGAACTTTTCGAAGATGTGCGCGACCTCTTTTCTGTCCATGCCAATGCCCTGGTCCTGAACGGAGAGTTCGATGCGATCGCCCGACATGCCTCCTCCATTCACCTTGCCATAAACGGCAACGCGGGTCTGCGGCGGCGAATATTTGACCGCATTGGTCAGCAGGTTATAGATGGCATATTCCATCAGCTCGCGGTCGCCGGTCAGGTCATGGGGCGGAATGTCGATGATCGCAAGCTCGATCTGCTTCTTTTCGGCCAGAGGACGCGCCCGGCCGGCGCAGCACTCCACCAGATCGGAGAGCGCAAAGCGCTCGCGCTTCAATTCCATCTGCCCGCCGGACATGCGCTCGACACTGAGAAAGGTCTCGATCATTTTCGCCAGCCGCTTCGACTCCGAATGGATCAGGTTCGCGATCTGCGTGCGTTTGGCTTCCGGCATGGCGCCGTAGCGGCTGATGAGCTCGCTCGACCCCTGAATGGCGGTAAGCGGCGTTCTCATTTCGTGGGTGACGAACTGAATGGCCTGCTGATAACGCGTCTTTTCATTTTCGGCCCGCGCAAGCTGGCGGCCCGTCAGCAGGTGTCTCCATGTGGCGGCGGATGCAGTAGCGAAGGTCGCGGCCAGCGTGCCAGGAACCCACGGCCACACGACCGAATGCGAAAACGAGACCGCCGGAATCAATTGCGCCGCCAGCAGAACGAGAAAGGCGAGCACGCCTGCCAGCCATCCCGGCGCCAGCGCATAGGCTAGGCCCGCGCCGAGAGCGAGGGCGAGCGCGCACGGCAGGACCAGAAGCGGCGAGGCATCGACGAGGAACATCTGCCTTGCGATGGTCTCATAAGCATTGGCGTGAATCTCCACGCCTGGCATAAAGATGCTGCTCGAATAAGGAGTCATCCAGCGATCCTTCACGGCGGTTTGATCGGTCACGCCAGCGAAGACCACCTTTCCCGCGAAACGCGAGGCAAGCGAGGGATCGCGGTCCAGCGCGGCGATCGAAACCTGCGGAATCCGGCCCATGGAAGGTGGCACGTAGCGGATCCGGATCATCCGTTGGTCCGGCAGGGCGCGAGCGGCGCGTTGATGGTTCTCATCCCGGATGGCCGATGGGATGCGAATGTTGCCGATGGTCAGGTCGTCAGGCGATTCCACGATATCAGCGCCGGCGGCGGCGCTGTAGGCCGCGAGGGAGAGCGCCCAGCGCCGGTCGACCCGGGCCACTTTTTCGAGGATGAGATTGCGGCTCACGGCATCGTAAGTATCGAGGGCGGCGTGCGTCTGGCCGACCGCGACGGCATACTTGCGAAAGCGCGGCGCGGGATCGTCCCAACCGCTGCCATCGGGGAGAAG
>CAZXCO010000818.1:0-4714 GCA_964639095.1 uncultured Solibacteraceae bacterium | reverse complement strand
CAAGACTGCCCTCGTCAACCGGAGCCGCGGGCTTTCCCGGCGCCGGGCCGGCCGGCCCGGCCGGGCGCCCGGCATCGCCCGTCACTTCGATGTACCCGGCGGGGATGTTGATCGCGCCCGCCGCCGCGGCAGTCGCAACGTTCAGCGTGGCGCTTATCTGACTCGTGCGTGGCGGAATGCAGGACGTGCCGCTGCAGGTCTGGTAGCGCGGCACGAACGTAACCGTCACCGCTCCCGGCTGCAGATCTTTCTTGAGCTGGATTCGGGCCAGGAACGTCTGTTTGCCCTCATACGTCTCGGTATCGACGTTGAAATTCGGGTCGAATGTGCGAACGGGCGGCGGCTCGAAGATGGTGAATTTCTCGATCGCGGGACTGTTCGGGGCTTCGATGGTCGTGGGGATTGGGCCCGGCGGCGTGGTCAGCGAGTACATGTGCCACTCGGGGTCCACCGTCGCATCCAGACGACCCAGAACAGTCGCGCCGGGCGCTGCCAAAGTCTGGTCCAGCGTCAGCTTCCACTGAACGTGGTTAAACTTCCCGCTCTGTCCAAAAGCGGTGCAAGCGGTGACAAGGACAATCGGCAGCAGAAAACTGCGCATGGAAATTACCCCGCTGTGGCGTATTCGCGCAACTCTTCTTCGATGCGTTGGTTCATGTTGCTGGATGCAAAGTCCGCCGCGACGCGAATCGCGTTCTTGATGGCGTTGGCATCCGAACGGCCGTGGCAGATAATACACACACCCTTGACCCCGAGAAGCGGAGCCCCGCCATACTCGCTGTAATCGACTCTCTTCTTGAACTCTTTGTATGCCGAGCGCGAAAGCGCATAGCCGATCTTTCGGGTGACGGTGGATTCCAGCGCCTCGCGCAGCATCCCGCGAATCATCTCCGACAGGCCTTCGCTCACTTTAAGGGCCACATTGCCCACAAAGCCGTCGCAGACGATCACATCCACCAGGCCCGAGAAGATGTCGCGTCCTTCGACATTCCCCGTGAAATTGATATTGAGAGACTTCAGCAGGGGAGTCGCGTCGCGCGTCAGGGCGTTACCCTTGTGCTCTTCTTCACCGATCGACAGCAGACCGACACGCGGCCGTTCGATGCGAAGCACCAGACGGGAGTAGATCTCGCCCATCAGCCCGAACTGCTTCAGCATTTCGGGCTCGCAATCCACATTCGCCCCGACATCCAGAACCACCACGGGAGTTCCCCGGTGGGTCGGGAAAACGCCGGTCAGCGCGGGCCGGTCCACGCCCGGCACCTTGCCTAACACCATTTTCGCGATCGCCATGCAGGCGCCCGTGTTCCCGGCGGAAAGAAAGCCATCCGCCTGGCCCGACGAAACCAGCCGCGCGCACACGTGCATCGAGCTCTCCCGCTTGCCGCGCGCCGCTTTCGCCGCGTGATCCTCCATCGTGATGCGTTCAGGGGCGTGAATCACCTCGATCGGAAGGTCGCCGATGGAACTGTGCGACTTGAGCTGGCGTTCGACCGCGGCTCCGTCGCCGACGAGAAGAACCCGATGACCGTACTCCCTGGCTGCATGTATTGCGCCCTCGACTTCCGGCGCCGGGGCCTTGTCGCCCCCCATCGCGTCTACTGCAATGGTGACCATTGGCTCAGGTTTGCGACGTCAGTTACTCCGTCGCAGTTTCAATCACTTCGCGGCCTTTGTACTGGCCGCAGTGGGGGCAGACGCGGTGCGGCACTTTCGGTTCATGGCAATTCGGACACTCGGCGTGCGCCGGCTTGCTCAAAGAGTCATGAGCGCGGCGGTTCTGCGTGCGCGCGTTGGAGTGTCTGCGTTTCGGGTTCGGCATTGTCTTTCTATGTCCTTCTTAAATGTGCAAATCTTTCAAAGCCATCCATCGGTCATCACCCGAAGGGGGCTCACACGAACAGTTCGTCTCGTTGCGGTTCGCGCCGCAGACCGGGCAGATGCCTTTGCAGGCATCGCTGCATACCCGCTGCATCGGAAGTTGCAGCAGGACCTGTTCCCTGACGATGTCTTCCAGTTGGAGGCCCGGCAACTCATAGAATCCCATCTCCGCCTCGCCCTCGTCGATGGCGACTTCCTCCTCCGCTCCCGCGGATTCCAGCGGGCGGTAAAAGAGATCAAACGGTGCGTCGATGTGGAACGCGGCGCGCCCGAGACAACGGTCGCACTCTGTTTCGAGATCGGCCTGAATCCGGCCCTGAACCCGGATCTCACCACCTGTATCGGGCAGTAACTCCGCCACACCCTGGGCAACCAGCGGACCTTTCTGAATCACGGCAGGGTCACAGAAATCGAACCCGTCCGGCTCCCACGTCTCCGCAAAACGCACCTTGCGGACTTCCATCTCCTTAATACTCAGCAACATGGCTATGGCCTGGGAATAACAATTGTAGCATGTGGCGCGAGCCAGACGGTATTGCCAGTGACACCCGCCGTCAGCGGGCCGCTTTCTCGCGCGCGAGCGTCAGCGCCCGGTTCGAACGCGCCGCCTCCAGCTTCGGGTCGAGCGCCAGCGCCTGATCGAATTGTGCGATAGCTTCCGGATATCTGCCCTGCTGCGACAGCAGTTCTCCCCAGAGATTGTGCAGCCGTGCATCTTTCGGAAATGCGGCGGCCACCTGAGCGAGATTTTTCTCGGCTGAGGCGAACTCTCCGGCTTTCACCAGCGCGAAGACCAGGTTGTAGCGCGCATTCACGTTGCCGGAGTCCAGACGGAGTGAGGTTTCAAACTCGTGAATCGCTTCCTGCGTCCGCCCCACCCGCACGAGCGCCGCTCCCAGCATGTTGTGGCTCTGCGATTGTTTCGGGTCCACGCGAACAGCGGTTTCCAGCGCCGTAAGCGCCCCCTGCGTATCGAGCCGCGAGAGCTTGAGTTCCCCGAGATCGAGCCAGGACGCATAGTCGTCGGGATACTTGTCGATACGGTGCTGCATCAGCGCTTCTTCCAGTTCACGCCGCCGGTCGGCATGGTCGTGCGACAGAACCTGAAGCCACAGATGCCCCATTTCGTCGGTGGCGTTGTTGCCCGCACGCACGCGCCGCGGCGGCTGGTTGGGATTGCGCGGGTTGGCCGCCGAATTATCGTAGTGATATCGCATCGAAATCACCGTTCCCGCGGGCAGAAAGACGGGTTTTCGGTACCGATACACAGCCTGCCAGTTCGGGTCCCAGTCCGGAATGCGGATGAGCCATTGCCGCTTTCCATCCGGAAGCGTCGCATAGCCTTCCAGCAGCTTTCCCAGATAATGCGCGTGCGCGTAGACGGCGAGCACGTCCACGCCCACCGGCAGACGGAAATCATCCGATATGATGAAATCGCGCGCGCCCGGAGGAATATCGAGCGCCCCGTCATGCTCCAGTTGGATCAGCACAGGAAACTGCGTCGGCGGTTTGTCGGTGAAGTAGAGACCCACGGAAGGCTGCACGTTTTCCGGCTTGCCAGAGGGTTGCATGTGCGCGTTCAGGACGAGATCGTTGCCCGGTTGAAGCTGCCAGGAGAAGCCGTCGGGCTCCATATAAGGGGGGCTGCCCGGTTTCCAGAAAAGGAAGTGGCCCGGGGGATCGAAGACGCTGTATTGCAGGTCAAAGTCCATCCCGCCGAAACCGGCCCCCGGCTTTTTCTCCAGCTTGCGCGCGGCGTTGGTGCGGTCGATCAGCAGATTCGCATGATGGATCAGACGCCTGCCGCCGGGGCGGATTTCGATGGCCTTCACATAGCGCGGCGAGGTCAGTCGCGGAGAGAAAACGAAGTTCCAGAATACGTCCGGTCCGTCGGCGGGCAATGAAAACGGCCGGGACGCTTTGAGGATGAGGTCGGGCGTGCCCAATTCCCAGTCCTTCGGGGCGGCCGGAGGCTCAGGCGCTTTCGACTCCCCGCCCTGCGGCTCGCCGGCTTTCACCCAGTCACCGATGGCTTCGATCTGCGCCCCGGTCAGGCGGCGCTCGCCTTCAAAATCTCCATAACCCGGCTCCGGAAGCCAGGGCGGCATAAAGCGGCTGCGGGTCACGGCAGCGATCTGGCGCGCGTGCTTCTTTGCATCTTCATAACTGAACAGGGGAAAGGGTCCCGAACCGCCCGCGCGATGACAGGAAACGCAGTTCTGGCGCAGGATCGGCGCGATGTCATGAGTGAAAGTGACTCCGGAAGCGGCGCGCGCCTGCGATCGCAGCACAAGGACTGGCGGAAACGCGACAAGGAAGATCAGTGCGGCCCGGATTGCGGTGGTCTTTCGCAAGCCCAATACACCTGTAGCATACCCGCTTGCGGCCGGCGCTTCAGCCAAAACATTTTCGTGTTATTGTGTTTTTTATTAAAGAAGAGGTGACCCATGCGCAAACTGGCCGTGGTCAATATGAAGGGCGGGGTCGGCAAGACCACCACCGCCATCCACATTGCGGCCGGCTTCGCCATGCGCGGCGCGAAGGTTCTGCTGATCGACGCCGATCCTCAGGGGAACGTCGGCCACACGCTCCACATTCCGCCTTCCCGCACATTCGAGCAGTTGATGACGGGCGATGCGCCTTTCGATGCGGTGATCACCCGCGGCGTGCGCGAGAACCTCGACGTGGTGGTCTCGACGCCTGCGGCGTTTTCTCTCGAACGGCGTCTGGCCGGCGAGACGCAGCGGGAAACCATTCTGGCGCGGCGATTGCGTGACGTCGAGCGCTGCGGCGCGAAAAAATACGACGCGGTCGTCATCGTTACTTCTCCGGC
>CAZXCO010000817.1:0-2102 GCA_964639095.1 uncultured Solibacteraceae bacterium | reverse complement strand
ATGTCGTAGTCGATATATCCGGTCACTCCGGTCTTGTCGATCACGGGCCGATCGGCGGAGGCGCCGACGAGCTGGACGAAGTCGCCGATGGATTCTCCTGTGGCATGACTTCGCAGGGTTTCGGGATTGACCTGCGTCAGGTTCCAGCGAAACGTTTCGCCCGGACCCGCTGGCTTCAGACCGGTATTCCTGCCGCCCGCCGTCAGGTGATAAACGGACATTTCTCCGGGTTCACGGTGAAGCTTCAACTGGAACCGGTCGGCAAGGAGCGTCTGAAGCATCGGCCGGACCTGATCCTGCGTGGGAACCGCATGCCCTTCGGTCTCTGCGAGGACGGAATAGACGAGAGTGTCCGCCCAGGACGGCTCACCCGAGATCTGGTAATTCCGGACGTCGTAAGCCGCGGCGATAAGGGCCTTCGTCGTGCCCTCTATAGCCACACGATTGCCCGTGATTTTGAATGGTTTGCGCGCAGTTCCGAGGAAAGAGAGGTCGGGCGCTCCCGGCTTCAACTGCCGATCGGTCTGCCTCACGGACGCGACCTCGAATTCGGCTTGCGCGGCGGGAGTCTGGGCCCGCGCCAGGCAAATCGCCAACCCGGCAACACCTGCAAATGTTGCCAGCCAGGAAACGCCGAACCGGACAGCGGACAACCGACAGGAACCGGGAAGCTGCATATTCCGCTCCTTTGGACCTTCAGCATAATGCAGAAACGCCCTCCTGGGCTGAGGCGCCAGCCCGCTTTTTTCATATAAAATGGGCCGAATCGCGATGCGCATTCGCTTCCTCGGACGCTTCCCATCCCGCGCCGCGCCGTAGAGCTGAAACTGCTGTTCGCGAATGTGGCGGCGCGAAGGATCGGCACGCTGACGATCCCGCTGTCGAAAGTGGAAACCGCCGCGGCAAAGTGATTCGCGCCGGATCTGCCCGCCCGCGCCGGGTCAGACGAAAATGGCCGAGATATCGACCGGCGTGCGGTCTCCCTCCACCACGACGATCCCGGTTTCCGTGACGTGGTAGAGCTTGCGATCCTGCTCCGGATCGAACCCGATGGTGGCATCGGGCGGAACCCGCACGTTCTTGTCCAGAATGGCGCGCCGGATTTTCGCGCGGCGCCCAATGTCGCAGTTGTCCATAATCACGCTGTCCTCCACCAGAGCGCCTGCGTGTACCTTGACGCCGCGGCCAAGAACGGAGGTCCGGACACGGCCGCCGGAGAGAATCGAGCCGCCCGAAACAATGGAATCGATCGCCTCGCCTCGGCGGTTTTCTTCGTCAAAGGTGAACTTCGCGGGCGGGTCGGGGTAGCTGCTCGTGCGCAGCGGCCATTTGCGGTTGTAGAGATTCAAAGCCGGCTTCACCGACCGCAGGTCCATATTGGCCTCCCAGTAGGCCTCGATGGTCCCGACGTCGCGCCAGTAGGGCTGTGCATCCGCGGGTTCGCCCGGAATCTTGTTGGTCTGATAGTCGTAGGCGTAGACCGCCTGCCGGTCCGCCACCAGCCGCGGCAGAATATCGCGGCCGAAATCGTGCGAACTGCCGGTGTCGGCGGCGTCTTCGTAGAGCACCTGAATCAGCGCCTGGGTCGAGAATATGTAGTTGCCCATCGAAGCGAAGACCTGATCCGGATGGCCCGGAATGGGCGGGGAATCGGGATTCTTTTCATGGAAGGCGAGAATACGGTTGTCGGGTGCGGTTTCGATTACGCCGAATTCATAGGCGTGCCTTCGCTCCACAGGGATGGCGGCGACGGTGCAAACGGCGCCGGTGCGCTCGTGGTCGGCGATCATATGCGCGATGTTCATCCGGTAGATATGATCGGCGCCGAAGATCGCGACCACATGGGGCGCGGCCTGCTCGACGAGGTTGATGTTCTGAAAGATCGCGTCCGCCGTACCCTGATACCAGTGCTCGCCCGGTGAACGCATCTGGGCCGGCACCGGAATAATGAACTGATTCTTGAGGATGCCTCCGGTTTGCCAGCCTTCATTGAGATGCTGCAGCAGGCTCTGGCTCCGGAATTGAGTGAGAACGTAAATGGAGTGGATTCCGGAGTTGATGAAATTGCTCAGGACGAAATCGACAATCCGGTATTTGCCGCC
>CAZXCO010000816.1:0-1827 GCA_964639095.1 uncultured Solibacteraceae bacterium | reverse complement strand
GGAGACTGGCATTCATCAAGGAGAACCAGAGCATGTCTAGCAAAACCCAATCGACGCAATCCGGCGGCATCGGCCTCATGGGCCTTCTGTTCGTTCTGTTCCTCACACTCAAGTTGCTGAACATCACGGTCGTCGCAACGTGGTCGTGGTGGTGGGTGACGGCGCCGTTGTGGGGGCCGGCTGCGTTTGTCCTCGGCATTCTCGGGATCGTTATCGTGATTGCGGTCGTCGCGGAGCGGTGACATGACCATCCAAACGCTACAGCACCAGCGGGATGCCCTACGAGCACGAATCCAAAACCGTTACATGAAGTCTCGGCAATCGAAGTAAAAGTATTGAATACGATTTATAATT
Source organism: uncultured Solibacteraceae bacterium (assembly GCA_964639095.1). Classification (GTDB taxonomy): domain Bacteria; phylum Acidobacteriota; class Terriglobia; order Bryobacterales; family Bryobacteraceae; genus BOG-234. The sequence goes on along the minus strand of CAZXCO010000816.1, from coordinate 1,473 downwards.
ATGCAGTGCGAATTATGGTGAGAGCGCAATGATTCGAGAGAAAATTGTCGGTTCGATGCAGTCTTCAAATCTTGCGTGGCACGCGGATTTCGAGCGGGCAATCGATAGACTCACGGCAGTCGGGATGTCCGATGCACTCGGCTCCGCACTCTTCCGCGCGAAGTACTGCAATGACCGCCATTCGGGTCAGCGCGCGCTCCACCTTCTTACTCACAGAGCCGCGCAACGGTTGCGAGTGGAGATGAGTTACGCGCGGTCGCTTGCGACTGCTGCACTTCGCGAATTCATGGTCGACGCTTGCGAGAGGTGCAACGGCACCGGAACGTCGAAGGACGGCGCGCACCTTTCGACGTGCAGCAAGTGCAACGGAACCGGGGTGAGGTCGTACAGCGATTCGGAGCGAGCACTGTGCGCCGGGTTTCCGGTTGAAAGTTGGCCGAAGCATTCGAAGCGCTTCGACGTCACGCTGACATGCATGTACGGGGCGCTCGCGGAGCTGACTGGCCGCGTGGGGGAATTGCTAAAGGAAGCGGCCTGAGTGTTGCCAGGCACAACATGTGGCAAAAAATATCTTGCGCATCCCTAAGTCTTGTGTATAATCGGATCTAGTCTGTGTAGTTGGAACGCGAGGAAACAGACCGCGATCCGCAGATAGGCGAAAGCCCGTTTTTACCCTCGATGGGTAAACTCGCCTCTGAATTTTCTAAGCCCTGCCAGCTAACGCTCGCGGGGCTTTTTGTTTTGGCCGTCGCCATGCGCTTCCCCGAACCTCTCGAATCCTACCGATACGGGAATCCGGAAGACGTATTGGCCGCAAAGCAGGCGCACGAAGCGCGACAGTCCGAGCGCCAACGCAAAGCCGGCACGCTTCGCTGCAAACCCGGCTGGAGCGCCGCGAGACGCGCAGCCGAAGCCCTCTTCGCCCCTGAGCCTGTTCAGGCGTCCTGTCAGGGCATTCCTCGCAACGAGGACCATCCGGGAGACCGGAAGGATTCTTTGTGAACCCGCAAGCTCAAGTTCTGATCGACCTGCTGGAAGCCGACATCGCCCGCATTCGTGGTGTGGATCCGGCGCTGCTCGCGGCGATCATCCGGCGGCTGGACGAGCTGCGGCAGATGGTGAAGTAGATGGCGACGCGTCGCAAGTCAATCCCAGTGACGCCCGCGGAGCAAGAGCACATTTGCAAGAACTGTCGAGCCGTCCACTGCAGCCGCGCGAAGGGCTTGCGCTGCAGGCGGCATCCGCCGGTATTCGTCTACGACCCGGCGACCGGCGTATCGAGCGCTGACTGGCCCGAAGTGAACGCCGACGACTGGTGCCTTGACTTCGCGCCGCAACTTTCTTCATAAGGGATTCTCGTGGCGAAAACCTACGACGCACGATTGCGGGAATGGGCGGACGCTCGGGAGGCATCATTTCTGGATGCGGTCGAGAAGCATCCTTCTCCCACTGCTGCTGCGGCCGCAGTTGGCG
>CAZXCO010000815.1:0-4353 GCA_964639095.1 uncultured Solibacteraceae bacterium | reverse complement strand
CTGTCCGTGATCGTCGCCGTGCCGCCCGCCAGGAAGCTGGCGCGCACCCGAAAGGCCTGGCCGCCAAGACGCAGATCGATCGATGACGGCTGGATCTGGCCGGACTGAATCGGCGTCCGGGACCGGATCTGGCCGCTCGCGACCATTTCTTCGAGCATTTGCGAGGGCAGCACGCCTCTCGCGAGAGTATTGTCGGCTGGCATGCGATGGAACGACGCGGCGAACTGTTATGATGCCACGCTCGACAGGCCCGGCATCGCGCGCCGCACCCGGATGGCGCGGGCTTCACGGCTGAGCACCCGGTTCCACCACATCAGCGCGCCGGTGAAAAAGAGGAACGGCGGCGCCAGCCCCAGCAGAACCCACAGGCCCTTCACCTGCCAGCTTGCGAAGTTTCCGAAGTGCAGGTAGTAGAACCAGCGCAGGAAAACGTCTCCGTTGCTGCCGCGGGGCGGCCGCCTTCTGCGGCGGACCTTGCGGGCGGGCGCCGGAGCCGGAGTCGTGGTAGTGTCTGCGACCGGCACGATGGGAACCGCGCTTTCCGAACCGGCAGCCGCCGGCGCTTCCGGGGTAATCAGGGACGCCTGCGGCGCGTAAAGCTGGAGCGGCGAAAAGCGATTGACGACGACCTGAAAGGGCGTCGGAAACACGAGGTACACACCCGTAACGCCCCAGATAAAAACGAAGGCGAACATCCAGAAGCCGATGACAGTATGCAGGTCCCAGTTGAGGCGCTTCCAGTTGGATCGGAAGTCAATGGTCAGGCTGCGGCGCACGCGCCCGGCGCCGGGCCACCAGATCAGCAGTCCAGACACACTGAGTATGACGACGAGGATGGCCATCAGGCCGTTTATCTTCCGGCCGGTATCGCCGCCCAGCAGATTCGTGTGCAGATCCGAAAGCCAGGCCAGAGCGCCGATGGCGGCGGGTCGTGAAGGGCCAAGATCCTGGCCCGTATAGGGATCGAAGAGGCGGCCTTTGGTTTTGGGATGTGCGACGCCGTCCTTTTCCATCCAGACTTCGGTCGCTTCGTCTTTGCGCTTCGAATCCCAGATGTAGGTGACCGAATATTTGGGCCAGGCCCGGCGCACCGCCTTCTTGAGCTCGTCTTTCGAGAGCCGCGGACCGGAGATGGGCACGAGCTTCGGTCCCGGCCACAGGGACTTGTAGAGCTCATTCCGGAAGACGATGGCGCTGCCGCTGACGCTGATCAGAATGACGTAGAGCCCGAGGCCGATGCCGGTCCAGAGATGAATCTGGAAAAGAGCCTTGCGAAGCCAGAGGCTTTGCGGACGCCGCAGCGCTCGATCCCGGAATGTCATGGGATAGATAATATCGCGGCGGCCGGGAACGCGTGCGCGGCGATGACGCAGGCGCCCTCTCCGTGGACAATGGAGTTTTCCCTCATGAGTGCGGAAACGGCCTCGACGCCGCTGATGCGGCAGTATCACGCGATCAAGCAGCAGGTGCCCGGGGCGCTGCTCTTCTTCCGGCTCGGGGATTTCTACGAGCTCTTTCTCGACGACGCCATTGTCGCCGCGCGCGAGCTGGAAATTACGCTCACCGCGCGCAACAAAGAAAAGGGCCAGGCGATCCCCATGTGCGGCGTGCCGTATCACTCGGCCGAGGGTTACATCGCGCGGCTCATCGGGCGCGGCTATCGCGTCGCCATCTGCGATCAGCTTGAAGAAGCCGGAGCGGGCAAAAAACTGGTCCGGCGCGAGGTGACCCGCATCGTTACGCCGGGTACGGCCACGGATGCGCACCTGCTTCGTTCGCACGAAAACAACTATCTGGCCGCCTGTGCACGCAGCGGAACGAGGGCCGGCGTCGCTTACGTCGATGTCTCGACCGGCGAATTCCGCGCCACGGAGATCGAGATGGCCGATCTGCCTGGCCTGCTCGAAAGCATTGGCGCGCGGGAGATTCTGGTGGCGGCCGAAGCTCCGCTTTTTCCACAGCCGGAGCCGAAGCGCTGGATCGTGACCGAACTCGACGACTGGGTTTTCAGTGCAGACTATGCGGACCGGATTTTGCGCGAGCACTTCCGCCTGCTTTCGCTCGATGGCTGCGGGCTGGCGGGCCGGAATGCCGCGGTCGCGGCGGGCGGCGCCGTGCTGCATTACCTGCGCGACACGCAGCGGGCCGCGCTGGATCATCTGGATCCGCCGAAATATTTCGATCGGGCCGAAACCATGGTGCTCGATGCTGTGACAGTGCGCAATCTGGAGCTGGTGGAGCCGATTTTCGCCGATGGCGGCGCCACGCTGATCGGGGTGCTCGACCAGACCGCGACGGGTATGGGCGGACGCCTTCTGCGCCAGCGCCTTCTCCGTCCTGCGCTGGACCGGGCGGAGATCGAATCGCGCCTCGACGCCGTGAGCGATCTGGCGCGCGAGACCATTCTGCGGGCGGAACTCCGCAGACAGCTCGCGCCGGTGCTCGATATCGAGCGCCTGCTCGCGAAGGTGACGATCGCGAGCGCCGGGCCGCGCGATCTTCTTGCGCTCGGCAAGTCTCTTGAACAAATGCCCCGGCTCGCGGAATCGGCCCGCCTGGCTTCGCGGACGCTTTCAGAGCGGCTGCGCGATACTTTCGCGCGGCTCGATCCGGTTCCGGAGGCGTCCGGGGCCATCCTCGCGGCGCTTTCGGACACCCCGCCTCTCAACATCGCCGACGGTTCGACCATCCGCGCGGGCTATGACGCCGAACTGGACGAACTGCGCGACCTCAGCCAGAATGGCCGCCAGTTCATCGCGCAGATCGAGGCGCGGGAGCGGCAACGCACGGGCATCGCATCGCTCAAGATCCGTTTCAACAACGTATTCGGGTATTACATCGAGATCTCGAACGCCAACCGGCATCTCACGCCCGCGGACTACGAGCGCAAGCAGACGCTGGTGAACGCCGAGCGCTTCACCACTCCGGAACTGAAGGAATACGAGCGGAAGGTGCTGGCGGCCGACGAGAAGATCCTGGAAATCGAGAAGCGAATCTTCGCGGAAATCCGCCAGAAGACCGCCGATCAGGGCCAGCGGATTCGCGCCACCGCGAAGGCTGTCGCAGAGCTGGACGTCGCTGCGGCGCTGGCGCAGGTCGGGGCAGAGAACCGGTATTGCCGGCCGCAGTTCGGCGATACGGGCGAAATGCGCATCGCCGCCGGACGCCACCCGGTGATCGAAAAGCTGGCGGGCGAAGAGGCCGGCCGGTTCATACCGAACGATCTCTATCTGAACGACGAAACCGATCAGATCGCCATCATTACCGGTCCGAACATGGGCGGCAAGAGCACGTATCTCCGGCAGGCGGCGCTCATCGCCATCATGGCCCAGACAGGCTCCTGGGTGCCTGCCGACGCGGCTCTGCTTCCGGTGATCGATCGCATCTTCACACGCATCGGGGCATCAGACAACCTGGCCCGCGGCCGGTCCACGTTCATGGTGGAAATGACCGAGACCGCGGTCATTCTGAACACGGCCACGCCGCGCAGTTTCATCATTCTGGACGAAATCGGCCGCGGCACGGCGACCTACGACGGCCTTTCCCTCGCCTGGGCCGTAGTGGAGCACATCTCCACCGCGACCCGGGCCAAAACGCTGTTTGCCACGCATTATCATGAGCTTACGGAACTCGCGGAGCAGTTGGAAGGAGTGCGGAATCTGCAGGTAGCGGTGAAAGAGGCGGGCGACCGGATCATTTTTCTGCGGCGCGTTGAGCCGGGTAAAGCGGATCGCAGCTATGGCATTGAGGTCGCGAGACTGGCCGGTCTGCCGGCGAGCGTGATCGAACGGGCGCGGGAGGTTCTCGCACTGCATGAGAGATCGGAGCACCGCGCGGTCGAGCGCCTTTCACCGCGTCCCGAGCCTGCCGCCGTGCAGATTCGCCTGTTTGAACCGGCCGCGGACGACATCAAGCAGAAGATCCGCAGTCTGAAAATCGACGAGATGCGGCCGGTCGAGGCCCTGCGCTTCCTGGAAGACCTGCAGCGGGAGATCGAATGAGGGTGGCGGGCATCATGAGCGGCACGTCGCTCGACGGCATCGATGTGGCGATCGTGGATTTTGCCGGCAAACGCGTCGAGATCGCGGCGCACGCGACGACGCCTTACCCGAAACCGACCCGCGAGCGCATTCTCGCGGCCAGGACCCCGGCCGAAATTTCCCGCCTGAATTTCGAACTGGGAGAACTCTATGCGCGGGCCGTGCTGGCGGCCTGCAGACGTGGCGGAATTCGACGGGATTCCCTGGAGCTTGTGGGCTGCCACGGCCAGACCATTTATCACGAAGGCCGCGGCGCGCGGCCCAACACGCTCCAGATCGGAGAAGCGGCTGTGATCGCCGAGCGGCTCGGGAT
>CAZXCO010000814.1:0-3171 GCA_964639095.1 uncultured Solibacteraceae bacterium | reverse complement strand
ACGCTGGCGGAGACCGGCAACGGCTGGATGACGTTCAAGGACGCGTGCAATCGAAAATCGAATCAGACCGGCCAGCCGCAGAATGTGGTGCACCTCTCGAACCTGTGCACCGAGATCACTGAGGTGACATCGCTTAACGAGACCGCCGTATGCAACCTGGGCTCCATCAATCTCGCGCGCCACATGAACGGCGGCGCGTTCGATTTCGAAAAACTCGCCGACACAGTGCGTCGCGCAACGCCCTTTCTCGATCGCGTAATCGACATCAATTTTTATCCCACCCGCGCCGCTGCCGACTCGAACCGCAAATGGCGTCCCGTCGGGCTTGGTCTGATGGGGCTGCAGGACGTTTTCTTCCAGATGAAGATCGCCTTCGATTCCCCCGCCGCGCGCGAGCTTGCGACCCGCATACAGGAAGAGATCTATTTCCACGCTCTCACGGCGTCCTGCGATCTCGCGGAAATATTCGGACCTCACCCGGCCTTCCCGGAGACCCGCGCTGCGAAGGGCGAGCTTCAGTTCGACGCGTGGGGAGTCACGCCGGCGAATGCGGGGCGATGGGAGGCTCTGCGCGAGCGCATCCAGCGGATCGGATTGCGAAATTCGCTGCTCATCGCGATCGCACCCACGGCGACCATCGCTTCGATTGCCGGCTGTTATGAATGCATCGAGCCCCAGATCTCCAATCTGTTCAAACGCGAAACGCTTTCAGGCGATTTTCTGCAGGTCAATCGATATCTGATTGCCGACCTCAAGGAGCTGGGCCTGTGGAAGGATGAGATGCGCAACCGGCTGAAGCTCGCCGAGGGGAGCGTTCAGGGCATGCAGGAGATCCCCGCGCACTTGCGCGAAATCTACCGGACCGTGTGGGAAATTCCCATGCGTTCTTTGATCGATATGGCGGCCGACCGCGGCGCATATATCGATCAAAGCCAGTCCCTCAATCTGTTTTTGGAGAGTCCGACGATCGGAAAGCTCTCCTCGATGTACATGTATGCGTGGAAGAAGGGCCTGAAGACGACTTATTATCTGCGCTCGCGCCCCGCCTCGAAGATCGCGAAGGCCACGGTTCCGGTAAGCAGCGAAAGGGCCGCGAGAGCCGTCGCGTGCTCGCTCGAAAATCCGGAATCCTGCGAAGCCTGTCAGTAAAGGGGAAATGCGGCCATCATGATTCTCAATCCCGGCTTCAATCTCACCCTCCGGCCCATGAAGTATCCCGTCTTTTTCGAAATGTTCCGGACGGCGATACGGAACACGTGGACCGTGGAGGAAGTCGATTTTTCGACCGACGTAGCCGATCTTCGTTCGCGCATCCGGCCCGCCGAGCAGCACCTGATCAAACGACTGGTCGCATTCTTCGCCACAGGCGACAGCATCGTCGGGAACAATCTCGTGCTGAATCTGTACAAGCACGTGAATTCGCCCGAAGCGCGGATGTATCTTTCCCGCCAGCTTTATGAAGAGGCGCTCCACGTTCAGTTCTATCTGACGCTTCTCGATACTTATGTCGCCGACCCGCAGGAGCGCGCCGAAGCGTTCGCCGCGGTAAGCAACATCCCATCCATCCGGAAGAAGGCGGAATTCTGCTTCCGGTGGATCGATTCCATTCAGGATCTGACGGAACTGCGCACGGACGAGCACATGCGCGGGTTCCTCCTCAATCTGGTTTGCTTCGCGACGTGCATCGAAGGCCTGTTCTTCTTCGCCGCCTTCGCCTATGTCTATTACCTGCGCTCGCGCGGGCTGCTGCAGGGCCTCGCCGCCGGCACGAGCTGGGTATTCCGCGACGAAAGCGCCCACATCGAATTTGCCCTCGAAGTCATCGCCACGGTGCGCCGCGAGCGCCCCGATCTCTTCGACGAAAGCTTCGGACGGCGCGTGACGGAAATGATCCGGGAGGCCGTCGATTGCGAGCTGACGTTCGCGGAGGACACGCTCAGCGGCGGCGTCACCGGACTTTCTCTCAGCAGCATGCGCGAGTATCTGGAATACGTGGCCGATCGGAGGCTCGCCGCCCTCCAGTTGCCGCCGGTTTACGGTTCGCAGAATCCGTTCGCGTTCATGGAGCTTCAGGACGTGCAGGAGCTGACGAATTTCTTCGAACGCAGGGTGTCCGCATATCAGGTCGGCATCACCGGCGACGTTGCATTCGCGGAAGAGTTCTGATCAGCGGAATATGTCGCAGGCGGAAATCCGGCCGGTATTGAAGCCACGCCGGAACCACTGGACGCGCTGCGCCGAAGATCCGTGGGTGAACGACTCCGGGTTGACATAGCCCTGACCCATGCGCTGCAGGCGATCGTCGCCCACTGCCGCCGCGGCGCGCATGGCGGAATTCAGGTCTTTCTCATCGACCAGATTCCGCTGGGCCGTGGAGTGGGCCCAGACGCCGGCCAGGCAATCCGCCTGCAGTTCCAGCCGTACGGACAGCGGATTCCGCTCCCGCGGCTCCCGCTGCTGCAGCCGCCGGACCTTCGTCTCAATCCCCAGCAGCTTTTGCACATGGTGGCCGATTTCATGCGCAATGACGTAGGCCTGAGCGAATTCTCCCGGTGCGCCGAATCGCCGCTTCAGTTCATCAAAGAAGCCGAGGTCAAGATAGACCTTTTCGTCACCCGGGCAGTAGAACGGCCCGACTGCGGTATTCGCCCTGCCGCATGCCGAGGGAAAGCTGTCCCGGTAGAGAACCAGCTTCGCGTGGCGGTAAGGCGCATGCTTCTGAGCGGGAAGGGCACGGTCCCAGTTCTTCTGCACGTCGTCGAGGACGAACGATACGAAGCGCACTTCAGGACGTTCCCGCTCGTCCCGTGCGGTATCCGGCCGCCGCGGCGCGAGACGGCCCGCCTGCGGCTGCCCGCCGGGAACGGGCGAGGAGAGCAACTCAAAGAGATTCTGATGGAAAACAACGCTGAGGATGGCAACGAGAATCACGCCGCCGATCCCGAGGTGAACGCCTCCGAAACCGCCGCCGCTGTCATCGCGGCGATCTTCGATATCGTCGCTCGTCCCGCCCGGTGTCCACCGCATCAGTCTGCAGGATGCAATTTCCGGGCCGCCGGAATCAAGGCCGGCGGCGGCGAGGGCAGCCATGCCCTTCTGCCTCAGTAATTTCCTCAGTATTCACGCGTTAGAGTTATAGTTGGGGGTCTTATCCTGATTCCGGAAAATCGA
>CAZXCO010000813.1:0-3817 GCA_964639095.1 uncultured Solibacteraceae bacterium | reverse complement strand
ATGCCAAACGGCTGGGATCTCACGGGACAGCCTGGATCGCGACGGTCATGGCCTTTTGCGCCGGATTCGTGGATCTGGGCTCTTATTTCGAACTGCGGCGGATCTATACGTCGCACATGACGGGCAATACGGCGTCGTTCGCTCTCCGGCTTCTGGATGGCGGATGGAGCGATGCGCGCCGATACGGATGGGCGATCGCCTGCTTCATGATCGGTCTGCTGGTGAGCGCGTCGCTGACGCACGCGGAGCGGAGGGAAGGGATACGCTCCGCCTTTGCCGCCGCGCTCGGCATGGAGCTGGCGCTGCTGATTGTATTCATTCTGATCGGGAAGTCTTCCGGCGCGCCCGAGAAACTCCTGATCTTTCTGCCTGCCGCGGCCATGGGTGTGCAGACGGTCACGCTCACGCGGGTGGGTTCCCTGCGCGTCTACACAACTTATTTGACGGGCACGCTTTCAAAGTTTTCCGAGGCCTTGACCGAATATCTCTTCTGGTTTTACGACCGCACGAAGGGCCGCTTTCCCGGCCGCATCCGCCGCGTTCTGCGGACAACGCCGCGGCAGGAATCGGCGCAGCAGGTTGTGCTCACGGCGGGCCTCTGGGTCGCGTTCCTCGGTGGCGCGCTCACGGGACTCTCTGCCGACAGCGCCTGGGGGCCGGCATCCATGTCCGTTCCCGCAGCCCTGCTGGCTGTAATCATCGTCATTGATCTCCGGGCGCCAGTGGCGCTGGGGGAGGTGAGTGACGATGAACTCCGGCGCCGCAAGCATGCGCGCCTGGCGATGAGGTAGGCGCTCAGGCGCAGGCCGCGGCGCCCGTCATGCACCTGAAATCCGGGCGCCGCGACTCGACTCAGGCCTGTCCGCGAATCACCCCCGGTTCTCCGATGCCCATCGTAATGCGCGGTTCCTGCTGGGATTGAACGCTCGGGCCCAGTCTCCAGATCCTGCGTCCATAGGCTTCATTCAGCATCAGCGCGCTCGCGGTATACCAGGCCGCGATGGCGGAGGCGATAAAGATGTAGCCGGAAAGAACCACAAGACCTTCGAGGCCTGCGAGGAGCGCGATCGCCGATATGGTCGAGCCGGCAGCAAGCAACGCCATGGTTATCACCATGGACTTGTTTTCGGCCCCCGCTGCTGCCGTGCATACCCAGGTAATCGCCGCGAGCACGATAAACCAGTACCCGAGCTCCGGAAACAGAGGACCGGCCGGCGCCGTCACGCGGCCGGCGGAGAGGATCAGCGCCAGAATGCCGAACGCCATCCAGAATGCACCCCACATGCCGTGGACCGCGGTGGCGACGCCGTCCCTTGCCTTATAAGCCCACATTCCGGCCAGGAACTGGGCCACTCCTCCAAAGATTGCTGCAAACGGGACGATCAGCAGGTCTGTGTACGAAGTCCCCATCCAGTGCGCCATCTCGGCGGCAACCACGAACAACGCGCCCGCGAGCCCGTACAGGCCGAGAATCGACGGGGCCGCAATCGGCTGCAGAAATACATGGGGCTGAGGCTCCACCACAGCCCGATCTTCAAGAGCCATAAAACTCTCCTTCCTTTCTTACGACCGGCACGGCCATCTGCCGATGCGCGATCGTTTCTAACTTCGAAAACCACGGGCCGATCGATACAACAAATGACTAACTCACGGCCGCGTGGCCACCAGCTTTCTTTCTCTCTTTCTTTATCTTTTCGAAAACAGGCGACGGCGGCGGCCGCTCGTATCCGCCGCCACGCAACGTGGCTACCCGGGGCGCGTCAACAAGCGCCGGCCGGCAAAAAAGACTTACGTCTTCGCCTGCAAAACTGAACATGGCTCTGTCCGGGATCTCCTGAAATACGCGAAAATAAAACTATATGAAGGGATAACTGCCGCCTGCGACACCCTTCGAACAGTGACTTGTTTGTTGGATAAAGACTGTGAGGCTGCGTGCTCTTCCTGCGTGATCCTGTCTTCTCAGACCGCAACTCAGGCGCCCACCCCTGATTCGCTCGCGTTCCAGCAGCGGGCATTTGCAACTTCCCACTACTATCTTGATGCTCCGCCGGGATCGATATCAATCCTTCCTTCATGTTCGAACGTGCTTGTTTGAACGGGCTTTCCGATCGTGTTCTCCGCGGCGGTGGTGCGGGCGTACAATTGCGCTCTCCGACCCGCCGGTTCCGTCCCGGGGGATGGGGCTTCGCTTGCCGCGGATTGGGACATAAGCCTGACGGGCCGGCACAGCCGGTTGCGTGGAGGAACAGCAAGTGCCGGTGCAGGAAAGGATCGAAGCCGGCCACGTCCAAAGCCGCGCAGGCGGAATATCGAACGCATTTATCACGGACCAGCTATTTCACCGACGGCAGGAAGGTTCTGCAGGCGTATCCCCGCGAATCGCCCGGGCGAGCAGATGGATTTCGTCGAGATGATGGAGATCGAAAACGGACTTATTCAGAAGCATCGCGCTTACCGGGGCTGGCCGGATTCAACGTTACGAAAGAGGATAACTACCACTGGCAGGTATAAGCGGCAGCGTGATAGCTTCCGTCAGGCGGGGGATCGGAGGCTTATCCTGCATCCATAAGTTGGTACCGCCGTCGGATGCCAGAAGCGCTTGTAAGTTTCATCGCCCCGGAGCATGTCGATCGTGTGGACACATTCTTCGACGGCGGCTTCCGCGACGAGCGCGAGCAATACGGTCCCCGGGCTCAGTTCGGCGAATTTCAGGGCGAATGCGGGCAGGTAGCAATACTGGAACCGCACCGGCCGCCACACGGGATCGATGAGCGCATAGAGTGTCCCGATGGTTTCCCCGTCGAGGCGCAGCGCGTAGAATCGCAGCATTCCGCTCCGGTGCAGCAGCGGCAGGGCCTGCTGGTGCCACGACACCACGCGCTCGTCAGCGAGCACACCCGCTTCCCCGCGAAGGGCCCATCGTTCGGCGTGCAGACGCCTGAGCGTTTCGAATGAGCCTTTGCACTCCGATTCGTCAGCAGTCGAAAGCTCCAGCTTGCCCATTCGGATCGCGCGGGTCCGGTAGTAAGTGGCGTTGCGTCGGATCTTTGCCGGAAGTTCCGATATGCGGCGGGCCGGCATTCGGAGGCAGCTTTCGCTTTCGAAGCGTTCCACCGCCAGATCATGCGAGCATGCCAATGTCCGCAGGAGAACCGAATCGGGCCGCATCTGGCTTGTGTGGAGAGAATCCCATCCGCCTTCGGCGACGAGGAGATCGAGTGCCATCCGGACGCCTTCGATCCCGCAGGCAGCCGAAAAAACGCCATCGAGGTAATCGGTTGTGCCTGCGCCCAGCAGAAGGAACTGGCGCTCTCCGGTGCCGGGCTCGCGGTAGATATAGAAAGGCAGAAAACCCGCGGGCCGGCCTTCGTCCATCATCACGACCGCCCGCAATTCGGGCTGTTGAAACTGCCGCCACCAGGGGAGAAGCCACTCGGGACTTTGAAACGGCGTCGCACGCGGATCGTCGCGCCAGAGTGCGCTCCAGGCGGGCACAAAGGCTTCGAGTTCCGGGGTTGTCCGGATGATGCGGTAACCGAAGCGGCTATCCATAAAGCCGGTCCGCGTTCGCGAGCGGCTTCGCACCGGGAGCCGCGAGCATTCGATAAAGACGAAAATACGCTCGGGTCATCCGTTCGCCCGAAAAGCGCCGCTCGGCGGTGCTGCGGCAGACCTCGGGTCGAATGGTGTGTATGCGGTCCATCGCGTTGACTATCTCATCGACGTTGTTCACCAGGAAGCCCGTTTTGCCATCTTCGACGATTTCGGGGAGCGCTCCGGACGGATACGCGATCACCGGCGTGCCGGCCGCTATGGC
>CAZXCO010000812.1:0-2296 GCA_964639095.1 uncultured Solibacteraceae bacterium | reverse complement strand
TGCAGATCGCCGAGGCCCCGCGCGAAAAGGACCTGGTCAATACGAAAGGGGACGGCGCGTAGAGACTCCCACGCAACCGGCTCCCTGAACTTCTGAAAGCCGACAAATTATCCATGCCTCATAAGCTGAAGAACATCCTTGCCTCCGTACCCAGCGATATCGAAATTGCGCAGGCCGCGACGCCGCTTCCGATCACGCAGATAGCGTCAGAGGCCGGCATTCTACCGGAAGAGCTGGAGTTGTACGGCAAGAGCAAAGCCAAGGTGCACCTTTCGATCCGCGACCGGCTGAAGGACGTACAGAACGGCAAATACATCGTCGTCACCGCGATCACGCCCACTCCGCTCGGCGAAGGCAAGACCACCACCACCGTCGGGCTCAGCCAGGCACTGGGAGCGCATCTCGGCAAAAAGGTCTTCACCTGCATCCGGCAGCCGAGTCAGGGACCAACCTTCGGGATCAAGGGCGGCGCCGCCGGCGGCGGCTACAGCCAGATCATCCCCATGGAAGAGTTCAACCTGCACCTGACAGGCGATATCCATGCCATCATCGCGGCCAACAATCTGCTCGCCGCCGCCATCGATACGCGGATGCTGCACGAGCACAACACGCCGGATGATCAGGTGCTGTTCGATCGCCTCTGCCCCGTGGGCAAGGACGGAAGCAGGCGCTTCGCGCCCGTCATGCTGCGCCGCCTGAAAAAGCTCGGCATTTCGAAGACCGATCCGAACGAACTGACGCCCGAAGAGCGCAGCCGTTTTGCGCGGCTCGACATCGATCCCTCGACGATCACGTGGCGGCGCGTCGTCGACACCAACGACCGCATGCTGCGCCAGATCACCATCGGGCAGGGGCCGGACGAAAAGGGATTCACACGGGTGACCGGCTTCGATATGGCGGTCGCAAGCGAAATCATGGCCATCCTTGCGCTGGCGACGAGCCTCGGGGACATGCGCGAACGCCTGGGCCGGATGGTGATCGGCGCCAATCGCGCAGGCGAGCCGATTACAGCCGACGATCTGGGAACGGGCGGCGCCCTGACGGTCCTGATGAAGGACACCCTGATGCCCAACCTCATGCAGACGATCGAGGGCACGCCGGCATTCGTTCACGCAGGTCCGTTCGCCAACATTGCGCACGGCAACTCGTCCATCGTGGCAGACCAGATTGCCCTGAAGCTGGTCGGTCCCGACGGTTATGTGCTGACCGAAGCCGGATTCGGCGCCGACATGGGGATGGAGAAGTTCTTCAACATCAAGTGCCGGTACAGCGGGCTGCTTCCCGACTGCGTCGTGCTGGTGGCGACGATCCGCGCGCTCAAGATGCATGGCGGCGGCCCAAAAGTGGTGGCAGGACAACCACTTGCACATGCATACCTCGAGGAAAATCTTGACCTGCTGGAAAAGGGTTGCAGCAACCTGGTGCGTCTGATCGGCAATGCCCGCTCATTCGGGATTCCTGTAGTCGTGGCGGTGAACCGCTTCAAAACCGATACGGATGGCGAGGTCGATCTGGTCCGGCGCCTCGCGGTTGCGGCTGGCGCGGAAGACGCTGTACGTTCGAATCACTGGGCCGAGGGAGGCGCGGGCGCCGTGGACCTCGGGAAGGCTGTGGTGGAGGCTTGCAGGAAGCCGCGGAATTTCCATTTCCTCTATCCGCTCGAAATGAGCATCAAGGACAAGATCGCAACCATCGTGCGCCAGATGTACGGGGGAAGCGGGGTCGAGTATTCGCCCCAGGCGGAAAAGCAGATCGAGTTGTATACGCGGCAGGGCTTCGAAAAGCTGCCGATCTGCATGGCGAAGACCCATCTGAGCCTGAGCCACGATCCGAACCTGAAAGGGGCTCCGAGCGGATTCATCGTTCCCGTGCGCGACGTGCGGGCCAGCGTTGGCGCAGGCTTCGTCTATCCTCTGCTGGGAACGATGAGCACCATGCCCGGTCTTTCGACCCGGCCGGGGTATTACGAAATCGATCTGGACGTGGAAACGGGCCGCATCATCGGCCTGTCCTGAGCGAACAGAAGAAACAGGCCGGGCTTTCGGCCAGACACCATGGACGCTTCTCTCTGGGCTGAGACGCTGGAAAGCTTTCGCGAACGAACCGGCGGCAAGCAACCGGTTCCGGCCGGCGTCGCAGTCTCGGCGGTCAGCGCCAGCTTTGCACTCGCGCTCCTCGCCAAGGTGCTGGAGATTACCGGGAACAGAAAGGACTTCTCGGGCGATCAGCAGCGGATCGGCGAACTGGCCAGTCGCGCGCGCGCGGAATCCGCCATTCTGCGGGACGTCGCCGACGA
>CAZXCO010000811.1:0-6598 GCA_964639095.1 uncultured Solibacteraceae bacterium | reverse complement strand
CATAATGCGTCAGATCGTGCAACGCAAAGTGCGCTGCATGCTTCGCCTGCTTCTGCCAGGTGACTGACCCGTCGCCGCGCTTGCACGTCAATGCGCCCGCGCCGTCGGCCCGTTTCAGGATCTCGATCTCGAGCATCGCCGTGCCGCCTCTGCCATGATGCACGGAAGGCGAGTGCGGCGGCAAATCGACGGAACTCCCGTTAGACTGAATGCAATGAAACTTCGCACCGCGTGCGCGGCTCTCGCGCTGGCCGCTCCGCTCGCGCTTCACACCGCGACTGGCGACGCGCCCCTTACAGAACCGCTGCGCGGCTTTGATGCGGCTTCCCAGGCGCAGGAAGCCCGGTGGGAGCGGCAGGCGCGATCCATTCCCGACGCCGCCCGGATCGGAGAGTTCATCCGGCGCTATTCGAAGCGGCCGCACCTCGCAGGCACCGCACAGTCGAAGGAGACCGCCGAGGCCATACTCGCCGAGCTTCGCGGATTCGGGCTCGATGCGCATATCGAAAGGTTCGAAGCGCTGCTGCCCACGCCGCGGGTGCGCACGCTCGAAATCACCGCGCCGGTCAGGCAGCACCTCAGGCTGGAGGAGCCCGCCATACCGGGCGACACGGATTCGGGCGAAACCGGCGTGGTCCCGCCCTACAACGCCTATTCGGGCGACGGCAACGTCACGGCGCCGCTTGTCTATGCCAACTACGGGCAGCCGGAGGATTACGACGTGCTGGCCGCGCGCGGCATCAGCGTCAAAGGCCGCATCGTGCTGGTGCGCTATGGCAGGAGCTTCCGCGGCACCAAGCCGAAAGTGGCCGAGGAGCATGGCGCTATCGGTTGCATCATTTATTCCGATCCCCGCGACGACGGCTATTTTCGGGGCGATCCTTATCCGAAGGGCCCCTGGCGCCCTTCGCTGGGCGTGCAGCGCGGCAGTGTCCTCGACCTGCCCCTCTATCCCGGTGATCCTCTCTCGCCCGGCTGGGCGTCCGAAGCGGGATCGAAACGCCTGCCCCTCAGCGAGGCACGGACGCTGATGAAGATTCCGGTGTTGCCGATTTCCTGGAGCAACGCGCAAGTACTGCTGGCAAATCTCGGAGGACCGGTGGCTCCCGAATCCTGGCGGGGCGCCATCCCGGTGACGTATCATCTCGGCCCCGAGTCGAACGATCCGGCGAGCACAACGGTCCACATGAGCGTCGCGATGGACAACGCCACGCGCCCGCTCTACGACGTGATCGCCGAAATTCCGGGCGCTGAATTTCCCGATCAATGGGCGCTCGACGGAAATCATCACGACGCCTGGGTTCATGGCGCGAGCGATCCTCTGTCCGGCGCGGCCCCTCTGATGGAGACCGCACGGACGCTGGCCACTTTGACTCGGAGCGGCTGGAAGCCCCGGCGCACGATCGTTCTCGCCTTCTGGGACGGCGAAGAATTCGGCCTGATCGGCTCCACCGAATGGATGGAAAAACATGCGGACGAACTCGACCGGAAACTGGTCACCTATGTCAATGCGGACTCCTCGGGCAAAGGGAGGCTCAATATCGGCGGCTCCCATTCTCTCGCAGCTTTCATGCAGGAGGTAACGCGCGATGTCGCCGATCCCGTCAGCGGCAAGGCCCTCGAAACCGGCCTGGAGCTGCCCCGCACTCATGAGTTCCGCATCGCCGCGCTGGGGTCGGGCTCGGACTATACGCCATTTCTCCAGCACCTCGGCATTGCTTCGCTCGACGTGCGGTTCGCCTCGGAGGACAGCGGCGTCTATCACTCCGATTACGACGATTTCAACTGGATGAGCCAGTTCGGCGACCCCGGTTTCGTGTATGGCCGCGCCCTTTCTCAACTCCACGCCACGGCCCTGATGCGTCTTGCGGATGCGGAAGTTTTGCCATTCGAGTTCGGGCGCCTGGTCTCGACGCTGTGGCGCTATACAGACGGGATCGATCGCCTGCCGCGTGAAGTGAAGAAGCCGGATTTCGCCGCTCTCCGCGCGGAGCTCGCCCGCCTGCAAAGCCGGGCAACGGAGCTGAACGCCGCGTATGCGCGCGCTTTACCTGCTCTCGGATCGGCCCCCGGGGAGGGTCTCGCCGGGATCAATCGGATTCTCTTCCGGACCGAACGCACCTTCGCCGCCGATCCCGGTCTGCCGGGCCGTCCATGGTACCGGCATCGCCTGTATGCGCCCGGGGTCTATACGGGTTATGCGGCCAAGACCCTGCCTGGAATCCGCGAGGCGGTCGAAGCGGGAAGAACAGACGAAGCGCGTGACGAGACCGCGAAACTCACCGGCATTCTGCACGCTCTCGGCGACCAGCTCACCGAAGCAGCGGGCCTGCTCGACAAGTTATGATGACCACTCCATGGGGCGAAATCGAAGTTTCCGACGCCCATGTGCATTTCTTCTCACCGCCGTTTTTTCATTCACTGGCCGAGCACAAGGGAGCAGCCGAAGTCGCTTCCGATCTGGGCTGGGACTTGCCGGGCTCGTCCGAAGATCTCGCCGACCGCTGGGCGGGCGAGCTCGAGCGCAGCCATGTTTCGGGCGCGGTCCTGATCGCCAGCATTCCCGGAGACGTCGAATCGGTCGGCGCCGCCGTGGCGCGCCGGCCCGACCGTTTTCATTCCGTCGCGATGTTGAATCCGCTTTCGCATGGCGCCGACATGCGCTGTTCGAGCGCTCTGGAGGACGGGCTCATCGACGGCATTTTTCTGTTCCCGGCCATGCATCGTTATTCCATGCAGGACCCGCGCGTCTACTCGCTGCTCTCGATTGTGGCGGGTTATCCCGGGAGCATCGTGTATGTGCACTGCGGGATGCTGAGCGTCGGGTTTCGCACGAAGCTCGGGCTTCCGTCGCCTTTCGACATGCGGTATTCGAATCCCGTCGATCTTCACTCGGTAGCGCTGGCCCTGCCGAATCTGCCCTTCGTGATTCCGCATTTCGGCGCCGGGTACTTCCGTGAAGCCCTCATGCTGGCAGCCCTTTGCCCGAACATCTACTTCGATACTTCGAGCTCCAATCGCTGGATGCGGTGCGATCCCTCGGTGAAAGGACTGGATGACGTCTTCCGGCGGGCTCTCGACGTGCTGGGCCCGAAGCGGCTGCTGTTCGGAACCGACTCATCGTGGTTTCCGCGCGGCTGGATCCGCGGCGTCTTCGATACGCAGGTGCAGGCGATGAAAGCGGCGGGCGTGGACCGCGAGGGCGCCGAGGCGATTCTCGGCGGAAATCTCCGGGCGCTGTTCTCTCGCGGACCGCAAAAATCCTAGAGAAAACCCATTCCAGGACACACTACCGCGATAGTGATTTTTCCCGTCAAGCTGCGAGGGTTCCGAACGTCTGCGCCGGCCCCCGCGCCCCGGCCGGCGCTTCCCTTCGCTTTTCCGCTCTTCAGGCCGGCACGAATCGCTTTGCTGGAGACCACCTTCCGGGCAGGTCCGGAAATGCGCGAATTCACCGCCGGCGAGATTTCGAGCCTTCGCTTCTGGAATCCGGAAGCTCTGGTTGCGCCGCTCCACCTCGCCCTCGCGCTTGCGGAACGGAAGCAGCGCGGGCTTTTCGATCTGCCCAGTCTGGACACGGCGCTGGTCGTTTTGACATCCATCGAGGATTCGCCTTTCGGCGACCGCGAGCGTGACCTGCTGTGGCGGGCCTTTCAGGTGCCTCTGTTCGAGCAGTTGCTCGGCTCGGGACGCACGGTGATCGCGAGTGAGTGCGAGGTGCACGACGGTCTGCACATGAGCGATCGCGAGTGTTTATCCATCGGCGAAATACTGAGGGATCCCTGCCCTTGCGGCAAGGAAACCCCGCGCGTTCGCCGTCCGGGCCGGGCGCGCGTCAGGGCGGCAGCGGCGGGCTGAAGCGGCGCTTCGCCTTCAGTGGCGATGATGATGGGCCGTGTCTTCCGGAAAAACCGCGTGGCCTTCCGGCGGCGGGAACAGGCCTTTCAGCGCCTGCAGTCTCTTCCGCAGATGCCGGCTCGGCAGTTGCCGCGGTCCCGTTTCCACGTCGATGTCGCAGCAGAGCCCGTGCAGATAAAGCGTCATCGTGTCCTCGAACGACTGGCGGGCATAGGCGCGAAACGGCTTTCCATCCTTGCGCGCCGCCATCGGACGGCGCAGCAGAATCTGCTTGAGGTGCCAGCTCTTTTCATCCACTTCGCCATGGACCTCCGCGCTCAGCTCTTCCCGCAGAAGTCCGTGATAGGTGTCCTGCATCTTCTGCGTGCAGCGGTAGGAAAGAAGCGAGGCAAGTTCGTCGTACAGGTAATAGTGATAGTCGGAAACCTGCTCGTCCTTGATCGTGAAGAACAAGGTGGCGAAATCGTCGTTCTCCACGCGTGTGGAGAACAGCAGCTTCGCTTCCGGGGGCTTTTCGTACACGATGGAAACGCTGCTGCGCGCCGACCCGCGCTCGAGGAACGGCGCGAGCACGATCCCAACCCGCGGCAGAAGTTCGGCCACCACTGGCGGGAGCGCTTCCACCGGGTCATGCAGGTACTGGCGAAGGTCCTCTTCGGCCACCGGAAGCGCGAGGAAATAAGAAAATTTATTGGTGATGGGCGTCATTTCGGCCCGCAGTCGTCGGCTGAATTCGTCGACCGAAGTCCGGGGACGTCCGTTGTCAGATGGCATCGTGAGTGGTGTTCAGGCGGCTGTATCGAATTCGCATCGATTGTAACAAGTCCGGCGGAACGGATCTCTCAATTCGCCGAGGGCCGCTCGACGTGGTCCATGATCAGGATTTCCCCGGTTCCTTTCTGCGATTCGAGTCTGAGCCCGAGTTGTTCCTCGAGAGCCTTGAAGATCGACGGCTTTGAGCTGCCCGAATCCGGGATGAGCGCCGTGGGAGCGAATTCGAGGCTGACTTTAAAGGAACCGGCAAAACCAGTCCTGTCCAGGACCGGCCGGCCGAGCATGACCCCGAGAACGCCGGCGAGCCACTCCATCGAGACCTTCTCGTTGACGATTGACCCGGGCGTCACGCTCATCGCGCCGCATGCGGCCTGCGGATCAGGATGCGGAACGCCCGAGCCGTGGAAGCAGGGTTCGGGTCTCGCATCCGGCAGCTTCAGCCCGTTCTTTGCCGGCTCGAGAACGTAAACGCGTGCCGGATGCTCCTCGGTGTGGACTCTCAATCCGAATCTGTCCTTCAGCAGATTCCGCATCATCAGCGAAAACGCGGCATCGCTCACTCCCGGCGCGGGCTCCCTGGCCGCTACGTCATATCCATCAGTCGCCACCCATGACGGGCCGCTGGAGATCTTTCCCGTCCAGCCGAGCCCGATCAGCATCTTCAGAGTAACGTTGGTGGCAGCGAATCGCCCGCCAGCCGGGGGCACGAGCCATGGGCGGCTGCCCGAAACGTTCCGTTTGACGGATGCGACTTCGAACTCCGTTCGCGCCGCGGGCGCCTGCGCGAAAACGGGCCTGAAACACAGAAGAAAGCCAGCGATCGAAATCAGCGTCCGCACGGTCACTATCTGCCGATGTTATCCAACCATACGAGCCCCTGCCGCGAGGGCTGGTTCGCCGCTACTCTGAAGATTGCCTACCGCGCCCCGATCGATCCTTGTTTCGGCTGGAGAAGCCTCCGGCGACTACTATGCCGCCGAGCTTGTCAGAGAACTGCACCGGCGATGGCCGGCGTGCGTCTTTTTCGGCTGCGCCGGGCCGCGGCTGCGCGAGGCAGGTGTTGAACCGGTCATTCGCTCGGAGGATTTGTCGGTGGTCGGCATCGTCGAAGTGGCCGGCCATTTGCCGCGCATCTGGCGGCGCTTCCGCAAACTGATCCGGACTGCCGGCGAGCGCCGGCCGGATGCCGCCATCCTGACCGACTCCCCGGACTTCCACTTTCGCGTGGCCCGGAAGCTCAAGCGGATGGGAATTCCCGTGATCTACCTGATCGCCCCGCAGGTCTGGGCCTGGCGCAAAGGCCGGGTGAAGACGATGCGCCGCGTCATCGACCGCCTGCTTTGTATTTTCCCTTTCGAAGAGGCGTTCTTCCGGAAGCACGGCGTGCCCGTGACTTATGTAGGACACCCGCTCTCGACGCGCGTACGCCCGGCGCTGTCACGCGAGGAGTTTTTTCGGAAACACAACTTCGCGCCTGACCGTCTACTGATAACGGTGCTCCCCGGCAGCCGCCCCAGCGAAGCTCTGCGTCACATCCCGGAGTTGGTTCGCGCCGCCACAATACTCTCCGCCGACCGGCCGCTGAACTTTATTCTTCCCGCATCTCCCACCTGCGGCGCCGGGCTGTTCGAGAAGCCGCTCTCGGGAAGCCCCATCGTTCCCATTGAAGGCGAAGCATGGGATGCGATGGCCCATTGCGACGTGGCGCTCGCGGCAAGCGGAACCGTAACCGTGGAAGCGGCGCTTCTGGGCGCGCCCATGGTCACCTTCTATCGAGTGACAGAGCTGAGTTGGACGATCGGCAAGGTTCTGGTGGATGTGCCGTTCTACTCCATGGTGAACCTGATCGCCGAAAAGCAAGTCGTCCCGGAACTGATGCAAAGCGGGATGACCGGCGAACGGATCGCGGCGGAGGCCACTCGCCTGTTGGATAACCCCGGGGAAAGAGAGAAAATGAAGACTGAAC
>CAZXCO010000810.1:0-10328 GCA_964639095.1 uncultured Solibacteraceae bacterium | reverse complement strand
ATAAAAGTCTCCCACCCCAGAGTTTCAATTGCGTTACAAAATTGTTTAAATGCCGCACAGACCTGAACCGGCCGTGCGGCATTCGATCAGAAATTCGGCGTCGAACCCGGCAGGGTATACCGGATATCCATATAGATGGTGTTGTCGTGCGTGTTCTTGGGCGCGCCGATCGCGACATACCACGGATCACGCTCCAGCCACTCATACTGACCCATCACGTTGATAGCGCCATACCGCGCGTTCTTCCAGATGGTCTGGTTGAACCCGAACGTGAGTTCGTTGATCGCCCGGTTCA
The DNA here is from genome assembly GCA_964639095.1 of uncultured Solibacteraceae bacterium. Taxonomy (GTDB): domain Bacteria; phylum Acidobacteriota; class Terriglobia; order Bryobacterales; family Bryobacteraceae; genus BOG-234. The sequence continues at coordinate 10,033 of CAZXCO010000810.1, read as the reverse complement.
TGCTGTTGGGCGCACCCGTATAGCCGTAACCGATTTTCGACCCATTGGAGTCGATCGCGGTATTGCGCCCGATATAGATGCCGCCGTAGTAGGCATAAAGCAGCGTATTTTTGATGACCTGCTCGACGCCGTCAATGGTGCCGCCCGAATGAACGCCGCTGAGCGAGCCGTCGGCCCGGACAATGACGTCGGGCGCCTGGCCGAACAGATAGCGGCCGCCGCCGTCGCTCCAGTAGTTGGTCGAGATCACGCGGAAGTTCTTGACGATTTCGGCGTTGATGCCGACCTGAACGCCTCCGCCCGTCTTGGTGAAGCGCTGAACGAGGCCGTTGGGATTGATGACCTTGAAGTTCCGCTCAATTCCGGCAACTTCGAAATGGAACCGCGAGCTGGGGTCGAAGGCGACCTTCGCGATGAAGTCCGGCGTCACAGTAGGCGCGCCGAGAAACACATTGCCGGCATCGAGCTGCGATCCGGACAGGCTGGTCAGACCCGACGGCAGGGTGATGGGCGATCCACCCGCGGAACCGCCGATGTACTGATCCGGCTGCTCGGCGGAAAAGCCGAAGGTGACCTTGTTATTCGGATGGAACAGAACCCGCATGCCCGGCTGGCGCGTCCAGGTGAGACCCGCCATGTAATTGATGTCGATAACCTGGGTGTAGAACAGGTCGCCTGGCAACGCGGAGATGCCTCTCCGGTTCGGCACGAGCATGCTCCAGCTCTGGCCGGCCAGGAATTCGATTTTGCTCTTGCGGGCGTCGACCCAGAAGAGACGAAGCCGCGGAACAACGGCGCCGTTGGAGACCGTGAGGCTGTTCGATCCGCTGGTTCCGTTGAAGTCGAACTCGTTATAGCCGATGAAGTGAACGCCCTTCCACTCGCCGTCGATCCGGAAACCGATGCGGGAGTTCTGCGGGCTGAAGCGGAATTCCGACAACTTGCCGTTCGGCACGTTGTTGAAAGGAATGCTTCCGAAATTCGAACCCATCCCGGACCCGGCGTTTTTATCGCGCCATACGGGGGTCAGATCCATGAACCCGACCGGAGCGATGCAGACGCTGCCGAGTCGCAGATACGGCGGAACCTCATTTTCGTTTCCTGCTTCGCAGGGATTTGAAGCTTTCTTTTCCTTCACGTCCTGGGGGACCGGCACCGGACGCGGAAAGGCGACGGCCGGAAGCGGCGCCACCGGCAGAATCGGAGTGGTCGAAGCGACCTGTCCGACAGCGTTGAATGGCCCCGGAGCCACATTGGCGCTGGGAACATTCGGTGCGGGAGCATTGGCTGTCGCCTTGTCGCGCGCCTGTTCCAAAAGCGCCTGTTGGTTCTTGAGCATCTGCTCCAGAGTCTGAAGCTGTTTCTGTTGTTCCGCGAGCGCGGCTTTCAGATGCGAGATTTCGTCTTCCTGCGACGGGGCCGCCTGAGCGGCTGGCGTGGCGTCGGGGGGTGCTGTTTTCGCTGCGTCGTCTGCGGCGCTCAGGACCCCGACTCCCCCCAGCATTATGAGTGCTGCTGGAAGTAGCCGGCTCCTGTAACCGCCTATCTTGCCTGAATTCATTCAATTCTCCCTTATGAAGTCCCGGAAAACGACTCCGGGCGAAGCTTATGGGTGCAGATCGCAGGCGGGCAGCGGACGGGTACGAAACCGCCCGGATGTATGTTCCCCTACTTTTCCTGGATCGCTACCGTGAGCCTTCAGTCTAGGGATGGTTCCTGGCAACTGAATGACGAAGATGTGAAGAAACTGTTACGGGGAACGGCCCCAAGCCCAGGCACCTTCAGCCTAAGTGGTGGTGACGCACGTCGATGCCGCGGATCAGGAATAAAACATCCTCGGCGATATTCGTGGCATGGTCGGCGACACGTTCGAGATTGTGCGCGATGAAGATAAGATCGAAGGCGGTTCCGGCCGGAGCAGCGCCCGATTCGAGCATTCCGAGAAGTTCCCGGTAGACCGAGTTCTTGAGATCGTCGACCTCGTCGTCGGCGAGCAGGACGCTGCGGGCCAGAGCCTCGTCCCGCTGAACGAACGCGTCCAGGCTCTTGCGAACCATTGACTCGACCGTCCTTGACATATGTGGAATGTCTATCAGCGGTTTGATCTCGGGGCGAGCCAGCAGCGAGGTGGACCGCTGGGCGATATTGACGGCCAGATCGCCCATGCGTTCGAGATCGCTGTTGATCTTGATGGAAGCCGTGAGGAATCGCAGGTCGCGCGCAACGGGTTGGTGAAGGGCGAGCAACCGGGTGGCGAATTCGTCGATCTCGATGTCGAGCTTGTTAATGCGCTCCTCTGATTCCCAGATATCGACCATCAGGGCTTCGTCGCGCTCCACGAGCGAACGAATGCTGTGGTGGATCGAAGTCTCCACCAGTCCGCCCATCTCAAGGATTTTGTTCTGTAGTTCTTCGAGTTCGAGGACAAAGGGCCGCATCAGGTAGTGTTAGGAAAACAATACCAGTTCCGGCGACGAGCCGTCGACTATTTCGCCCGGAAGGGAGGACGGGGTAACCATTTGCCACCATGATGGCTTGAACCCCAACCGCCCCCACACCCCTTCGCCTCAGCCAGAGGCGCGCATCTCGCCGAAAGGCGCCGCCCGGCTCCGTTCCGGCCACCCCTGGATCTTCCGCACCGATATTCTTTCTGATGGCGACGCCGGGCCCGGCGCGATCGTCCGTGTCGTGGATTCCCAGGACCGGTTCCTCGGGCAGGCGCACTACAGCACGGCGTCGCAAATCGCACTGCGGATGCTCAGCCGCTCTCCGGCCCCGATTGATTTCGGGGAACGAATCGAGGCCGCGCAGCGGTTCCGCGAAAGGGTCGTCACCGATTCCACCGCCTACCGCCTGGTCCATGGCGAAGCCGATTTTCTTCCGGGGCTCATTGTGGACCGGTACGGCGACGCATTCGTCATTCAGGCGCTGAACCAGGGGATGGATGCCGCCACCCCCGCAATCGCCGGCTCGTTGCAGGCGCGTTTTTCACCAGCCGCCATCGTGGCGCGAAACGACGCCGCGGTGCGGTCGCTCGAAAACCTCGCGCGCGAGAAGCGGGTCCTCGCGGGCGAACTCGCCGGGCCGGTGGCCATCCGGATGAACGGATTCCAGCTGGAAGCCGACCTCCTCTACGGTCAGAAGACGGGGGTGTTTCTCGACCAGCGCGAGAATTATCTCGCGGCGGCACGGTACGCCGGCGGCAGCGCGCTCGACTGTTTTACCTCGACCGGGGGCTTCGCGCTTCACCTCTCCCGCATTTGCCGGGAGGTCGAGGCTGTGGATTCCAGCGCCGCCGCGCTCGCCACCGCCGAACGAAACGCCATTGTGAACGGCGTCTCGAACATCTCATTCCGCGAAGCCGATGTTTTCGATCTCCTCGCGAGCTACAGCGCCGCGAGGCGGACTTTCGACACCATCGTGCTCGACCCCCCGGCTTTCGCGAAATCGCGCCGGCAGATCGAAGGCGCAATGCGGGGTTACAAAGAGATTAACCTGCGGGCGCTGCGCCTGCTGGAGCCGGGCGGAATCCTCGTAACCTGCTCCTGCTCCCACCATGTGAGCGAATCCATGCTGCTCGGCATCGTGGCCGAGGCCTCGCTCGATGCCGGCCGGACGCTGCGCGTGCTGGAGCGGAGAACGCAGGCGCAGGATCATCCGATCCTCCTGACCGTTCCCGAAACGCTATACCTGAAGTGCCTGATTCTGCAGGTCGCCTGACAGCAACCACTCGCGAAGGGCCTGCGTCACCGGCTCGGGCTGCTCGATGGGCGCCATATGGCCGCAATCCTCCACCACAACGAGCTTCGAGCCCAGGATCGACGCCGCGATCTCCTCGTGCTGGGCGGGGGGACTCCACGCATCCTGGCGGCCGCAGAGCACCAGCGTGGGACATTGCACCTGCGGGAGAACCTCGCGGGCGGGGGGACGCCCGAGAAGCGCCCGCTCCTGGTTTTCGAAGGTCTCTGGCGTCGAGCGCAACACCATTTCGGTCAATACGGGGAGCAAACCTGAATGATCGGGATGCAGCATCGGGGGCAGCCAGCGCGCGGCCAGCGCGGCCATGCCCTGCTTGTATGCCAGTTCGATGAGTTCCCCGCGTTTCGCAGGTTCGGCGGGACGTGGCGGATGGACCCCTGTATCGAGCAGCGCCAGCCGTTCCACTCGCCCAGGAGCCATCCGCGCCACCTCGAGCGCAACGCGCCCGCCCATGGAGTGCCCGGCTACCGAGAAGCGCTCCGGGGCGGCCTTGAGAACAATCTCCGCCATCGCCGATATGGAGTCCGCATACCGGAAATCGGGAATGCAGACGTCAGCAAACCGGCCCAGCGCATCGCGCTGATGGCTCCAGACCGTGCAGTCGCAGAGGAGCCCGGGAAGAAGAAAAACCGTGGGGCGCAATTACGCCTGCTTCTCCGAGAGCGCGGCAACGCCCGGCAGTTCAATGCCCGAAAGAAATTCGAGCGAAGCCCCGCCGCCGGTCGAGATGTGGCTGATTTTCTCCGCGACGCCGGCGCTCTTGATGGCTTTTTCGGAATCGCCGCCGCCGACTACGGAAACGGCCCCGGATTCGGCTACGGCGTGCGCCAGAGCCACCGTGCCGCGGTCGAAAGGCGGCTTCTCAAAGACGCCCATCGGGCCGTTCCAGATCACGGTCTTCGCCGCGCGAATGATGGCGGAATATTTCTCGACCGTCGCAGCCCCGATATCGAGGCCCATCTTGTCGTCGGGAATCTTTTTCACGGTTTCGTGCTCGGCGCCTTCCTTCAGTTCCGCCGCCACGACATGGTCGACCGGCAGGACCAGCTTCGAGCCGAACTTCGCGAGAAGATTGCGGGCCAGATCCAGCTTGTCGTCTTCCACCAGAGACCGGCCCACGGACTCGCCTTGCGACTTTAAAAAGGTGTACGCCATGGCGCCGCCGATCAGTACGTTGTCAACAACCTTCGCAAGATTTTCGATCACTTCGATCTTGTCCGAGACCTTGGCGCCGCCCAGGATCGCCACCGACGGGCGCGCCGGATTGGTCGTCGCCATGGTGAGGTATTTCAGCTCCTGATCCATCAGGAGGCCTGCCGCCGCCTGCGGGACATAACGGATCATGCCCACCGTCGAGGCGTGCGCCCGATGGGCGGAACCGAAGGCGTCGTTCACGTAGCGATCGCACAGGCCCGCAAGTTGTCCGGCAAACTCCGGATCGTTGGCCTCCTCCTCCGCGTGGTAGCGAAGGTTTTCGAGCAGCAGCACTTCGCCCGGTTTGGGAAGCATGGCCACGACCTGCGGCCCGACGCAATCGGGAGCAAGATTTACGGGCTGCCCCAGAAGCTACTCAAGCCGCGCCGCCACTGGCTTCAGACTCATCTCCGGGTCCCGTTTGCCTTTCGGCCGGCCCAGATGGGAGCCGAGGATCACCGCCGCCCCGTGCTCGAGCGCGAAACGGATGGTCGGAAGCGACGCGCGAATCCGCTTGTCGCTCGTGATCTCCTGCCCGCCGCTCGCGAGTGGGACGTTGAAATCGACTCGAATGAAGACGCGTTTTCCGCTCAGGTCAAGGTCTTTGATCGACAGTTTGGCCATGTTCAAATCGAAGCTTAACAAAATGGGGAGAGCCTCAGATCCGGTGCAGGAAACTCTTGAGGTCCCGTTCGTTCAGTTCGGGCTCGCCCGGCGCAACATTATTGAGCCGGCCGGCGCGCATCCATTTCTCGAGAGTATCGACCTGTGTGAACAAATGATCGAAGGAATCCACGATGAACAGCAGCGGCTGATAGCGGTCAATGGCGAAGCCCTGGTTGATCGCCCACTCCACCTGCAACGGATAGCGCTGCACGTCCGGCGCGGCGACGGCGTGCTCGATCTCGCCGAAGGAACTGAGCAGGCCACTGCCGTAGACCCGCAGCCCGCCAGACGACCGCATCAGACCGAACTCGACGGTAAACCAGAAGAAGCGCGCCATCGCCTTTACGATGCTGGTGACGCGATGGAGGCGTTCCTCTTCGCCGCGGATGCCGGAAACGATTTCGACCGCGGTATGCGCGCATTCGCCGAACCGCACCAGCGTTTCGGCAAACGCCTTGTCCGTATGCATGGGCACGTGTCCGGTGACATCGTGGAAAATGTCCGGTTCGGGCAGGTAATCCAGGCTTTCGGCGGGCCGGATGGTGACTGTCGTGGGGAATTTGCGGTTCCGCAGACAATCGAAAAACAAAAACGCAGGAATATATCCGCTCACCGCTTTCGCTTCAAACCCGGTGAGGGGCTGGAGAAAGCGATTCACTTCCCGCAGGTGCGGAATATGCTCGGGATCGAGGCGGAGCGCTTCGATTCCCCTGAGGAAATGATCGTTGGCATAGCGCTCCCAACGGGACCGCATGCGCGAGAAAAGCGTCCGCCATACCTCATGATTCGACTGGGTGTAAAGCTCATAGGGCTGTTCGATGAAGACGTGCCCTTCTTCCCGCTCATGCTCGATGAAGGGCGCCCGCCCCGTCGTCAGGCCGCAACATTCGGCCTGGGTGTCGTGTTTCACCACAACAAAATCCCGTCTTTATGGTAGCGCCGCCTGAAGCAATCTGACATAGGCCAGCACCAGATCACGGGAAAGCTGAGACAATCAAGCCGATGAGAATGCCGATCGAAGACCTCCGCCAGCAACTGGCCCGGAAAAACCTCGATTTCAGCCATATCGCCATGAAAAACGACGGCCAGACTGTTTATCTGGTGAACGACGTCTTTCTCACGCCTGCCGATGCGGAACGCGTCGCGCAGGGGCTGAACAACCTGGAGGAATTTCGCAGGCCGGGCGATGTCTCGACCGGCCCGGCGGGGGTTGCATGGCTCGCGGCGGCCAATACGCTGGCCCCTGTGGTGAAGACGATCTACGACATCGGAAAAGACGGCTGGGAAAAATTCAAACCGAGTTCCGATCTCAAAATCAGCGTGATCGACAGCCAGTTCGACGGCAAAGACCACCTGGTCACGCTCTCGGTCACAAATCTGACGCCCAGCGGCATCTACATCGATGCCGTCTCGATCGCGAAACTCCTCAGCGGTCCGGAAAAGCTTTCTCTGAAGCAGCCTACCGTGACGTTCACCACGGTGAACACAGCCAGCTTCGGACGCCACGTCGCCGCGAAACTGCCGGTCCTGCTGCGCGCGAATTCCAGCGACAACTACCACATGCTCTGCCCGCCCCTGCTGCACGACGGCGTGCCCCGCAGCTATGGAGTTGCTCAGATCTCCTATTCAAAGCTGGATGAGCCGGCTCCAGGCGAGGCCAGCTTTACTTTTCGCCTGCGAACGTGAGCGGGATACGCACCCTGTCTCGATACCATAAAGCGATGAGACTGCGCGCTCTTCTCCGCCCGGCACTTCTTCTTCCCGTCCTGGGCGTCTGTTGCCTCGCAGCGAACAATGACGCCGGCATCTCGCAATATCAGGACGCGGCGAACCGCTTGATTGACGCCGCTCTCGCCGACCCGGCGGGTCTGGATCGCCTTGAATACCTTTGCTATCGCATCGGCAACCGCCTGAGCGGCTCGGCGGCTCTCGATCGGGCAATCGCCTGGGGCGCGGACGAAATGAAGAAGGCCGGTCTCGCGAATGTCCGGACGATTCCGGTGAAAGTGCCGCACTGGGTGCGGGGCCGGGAGTCGGCCGAGATGCTCGAACCGCTGCGGAAGCCCATCTTCATGACGGGGCTCGGCGGCAGCGTGGGAACGCCGCCCGACGGCGTCACCGCCGATGTGGTCGCGGTCTCTACGTTCGACGAACTCGAAAAACTCGGGCGGCGCGCCGTCGAGGGCAGGATCGTCCTCTTTGACGCACCATTCAAGACGTACGACGAGACGGTCCTCTACCGCACGAACGGTGCATCGCGCGCCGCGCGGCTGGGCGCGGTCGCTGCTCTGGTGCGCTCCACCACGCCACGCAGTCTGCGGGACCCGCATACGGGAGCGATGGAATATTCCGCGGCGGATCCGAAGATTCCCACGGCGGCCGTCTCCGTCGAAGACGCCATCTGGATTCACAGTCTCGTAAGCAGCGGCCAGCGGGTACGCATCCGGCTGACAATGGAAGCGCGGATGGAACCGGACGCGGACTCCGCGGATGTCATCGGCGAAATCGTGGGTCGCGAAAAACCCAACGAAGTCGTGGTGATCGGCGGTCACATCGATTCCTGGGATGTGGGACAGGGGGCGCACGATGACGGCGCGGGCATCATGGCGGCGCTGGAAGCGGCGGCGCTCATCCGGAAGCTCGGGCTCGAACCGCGGCGGACGATCCGGGTGGTCTTCTGGACCAATGAGGAAAACGGAGGCCGGGGCGGCGATGCGTATCGCGCCTGGGCCGACGCACAGGCCACCCGGCATGTGGCAGCGATCGAGATGGACGGCGGCGCAGAAAAACCGATTGGCTTCGATCTCGCGGCCGGCCGCCGGCGCCGGCGCGGCGCTCCAGCTCCGGGGCAAACGACGACGACCGAGGACCTTTTTCGCCGGGCCTCGGCGATCGCGGCTCTGCTCACGCGAATCGACGCCGGCAGGCTCCAGCGAGGCGACGGAGAAGCCGATATCCAACCGCTGATGGCCGAGGGCGTGCCGGGGTTCGGCCTCCGCACGGTGGCGACGTACTACTTCGATTACCACCATTCGCAGGCCGATACCTTCGACAAGATCGTGCCGGACGAGTTCAAGCGCTGCGCCGCGGCAATGGCGGTAATGAGCTACGTGCTCGCCGACATCCCCTGAAGGCCTGCCCGGAAGCCCGGCTCACAGCCTCATCTTCGCCACGTGAGCAGCCGCGATGCCAGTCCGGTCGCCGATCATCGACTCACCCGGAAAGAGGCTGGCCGAGAAGACCGGCAGTTTGCCTGCACCGACAGGAAAGCTTTTCACCCTGGATGTGGTAAAAATCTGCGCAAGCGTCGCCGAGCCGCGGCTGCGGCGGGCTTCGTCCAGTGATTCCAGAATGCGATCGCGGCAGGCTTCGGCCGCCTGGCGCGGGGTATCGAAAATCAGGATCGAGGAGTCCATGCCGTCATCCGCTGCAGCACCCGCTCAAAAACTCCGTCGTGCGTCATGATGCTCAACTCTTCGTCGAGGAGATCGCTCTCCACACCTTCGGAAAGACTGGCATGCCGCCGGAGCGAGCCGGTTTGATATTCGGCGCAGCCCCCCTCAAGCTGGATGTGGATGTCGGGATCGATGTGAATTCCGCTGAGCCTTGTCTCTTCCGTGGAATCGACGCGGCGCAGATCCACCTCAGCACCCGGAAGCGCCGTGCGCAGCCAGGCTTGCATGTAGCGCGTCCCGGCTGTGGGTTCGGCGCCGCAAAATTCGATCGTCGCGCTGCGAATCGCACTGAGATCGCGCCCGTCGAGCAGTTGCGCAACCAGTTGCCGCGGCTTCGTGAGCCGTGTCCAGGCCAGGTCGCCAATCGTGTACCCGGCGTTCGCCAGAACCCGCAGGTCGGCAAACGTCGGAGCGCCGGGAAGCGACGAATCCACGATCATTTTGTCTCCGAGCGCCAGGATCTCGCCGAGATCGGGGGCGCTCGAGATTCGCGAGGACCGGAACCACACCACACGCGGCACGTCCGGAGCAGCGAGAGGCGAGACGATCGAAGGGATATCGCCCAGCCTGTTCAGCGACACCGACAACTCGACCTGCTCGCAGCAGATCTGCTGCCTGTGTCCGAAGGGCATCCAGCACTGGGCGACGACGCGCGACTCCAGAACGCCCGGACTTTCACGCAGGCGCACGACAATCGCGCGGCTCGGATGCGCCCGCATGGTGTTTGCGATCGTTTCGGCGAGCGTCGCCGGGTCCGCCTCTTCATCGACGAACACGATCAGGGTCATCGAGCAGGCTCGCAGAACATCGGAGGCCGCCTCGCCCGCTTTCTCCTGGGCGCCGAAAGAGGTCCACAGGCGCGACAGCTCCTGAAGAATCCGGTCCGGCTTGACTGCCTGCGCGGGTGTCACGGCCGCCTCCACTGCTGCCCGCGCCGCGCCAGCAGCGCATCGGCGGCC
>CAZXCO010000809.1:0-2657 GCA_964639095.1 uncultured Solibacteraceae bacterium | reverse complement strand
CGTGGTTCCCGACCTCTCGGGTCCGGTGTATGTGATGGACAAGGACAACAAAGTGGTCGTCAAGATGGGCGTGGGCCCGGGAAATCCGCACCGCACGACCGAAGACCGCTCCAAATTCTTTCCCGGCCAGTTCGTGGCGCCGCACGGCTCCATCTTCGATCACCACGGCAACATTTTCGTCGTGGAATGGGTCGAGATCGGCCGTGTGACCAAACTGCGGAAGGTTGCATAACCGAATGTTTCCGGAACTGGCAGCGGAGTTTTTCGGGACACTGATTCTTTTGCTTTTCGGTAACGGTGTCGTCGCCATGGTCGTGCTGTTTGGCCATGGTCTTCCAGGCGAAATCGTTAATGGCGGCTTCACGAATATCAACTTCGCGTTTGGAATCGGGGTTACGATGGGCTGTTACGTCGCCGGGAGAATTTCCGGCGCGCATCTGAACCCCGCGGTCACTCTGGCAGTGGCCCTCTTTCGCAAGTTTTCGTGGGCGAAGGTCATCCCGTATTGCATTGCTCAGACCGCCGGGGCCTTCGTGGCCTCGGCAATCGTGTACTGGAATTACCGGCCCCAGTTCCATCTCGTCGATCCGGGCCTCGACCACACCGCGGGCGTCTTCACAACCTTTCCTGCGTTCCCCCAGATGCTCTCGGCCGGTTTTCTCGATCAGACCATCGGCACGGCGATTCTAGTGTTTCTGATCTTTGCCATCATCGACGATCGCAATCAGCCGCCGCAGGCGAACCTGACGCCGATCCTCATCGGAACCATCGTGGTGGGAATCGGAATGGCCTTCGGCGCGCTGCATGGCTATGCCATCAACCCGGCGCGCGACTTCGGTCCGCGGCTCTTCACTGCTCTGGCCGGTTTCAAGAACAACGGGCTGACGGACGGCGTGAGGGTCTTCTGGGTGCCGATTCTGGGACCGCTCCTGGGCGGGGTCATCGGCGGCGCCGCGTATGATTTTGGCGTGCGCCGGTATCTTCCGGTGCTCAAGTCGGCAACGGCGGCTTAGCAGTTCAGGACTGGCGGCACGCACGATATTGCCGCCGGTCTTCTCTTTTTAGAAGGCTCTCCTAAAACGGGAATAGCCCCAGATTCCCGTCGCTGTCGAAGGCAAGCTCCTGTTCCGGTCCGGCGATTTCCAGCGCCGGATTTTTTTCGATCTCCCCCCGCAGATTCCCGCTGAGCGCAACCATCCCCAGTTCCAGCGTGTTCCGGATCCACCCGACGGTCACGGCGGCGGCGTCAAATTTGCCCACAGTCACAAACAGGAGATCCAGGCATTCCCGATCCGACGGGAAGTGCAGCGGCGTGCGCACGGCTGCCAGCGAACCGGAGGTCCTCGCGTTGACGCGCCCGGCATTGACGTCGAGCCGGGTCAGGACGCGGTCGTGAATGACATCGGCGAGACCGACGCCGACCGCGTTGCCGTAACTCAACTCCGACAGGCTGCGGATGAAAATGCGTTCGACGCGCGGCACGCCGGAATACGGGTTGTACTGGCCATGAACGCCCCGGTTCACGACTTTCAGATCCATTCCCGTTCCGCTGATGTTCTTGCCGATTTCGTCCACAATCAGCACGTCGAGCGCCGGGACCGGCAGCCGCCCCATCCACGACTTCACCTGTTCGAGCAGACGCGCCTCGCGCTCGATCAGCCCGTCGGCCGCAAGCGCCGCCATCTGCGCCGTTTGATGAAAGGCGTCTTCGAGAATGGCGAGGCCGCCCAGAATCTTCCCCGTGCCGATCAGAAAGCCGGCGACGGAACGGATCGCCGCAGTCATCCCGATGTTGCGGCCATGCCCGTGGCAGGACTGCGCCCCCGTGATTTTCCCAAGGCCGAGCGCGAGCATCTTGCTGACGCCGCTTTCGATCGAGCCCTCGAAGCTGGTGTGCCACTTGACGCGATTGATGACAAAAATGCCGTCGCTCGCCCAGGCGTCCTTCCCCGCGAACGTTTCGATCCCCTCCGCGGTTCTGCCCAGGGAAACGACATCGAAGCTGCTCACCACCGGGCATCCCACTGTGGACTCTTCGATTCCGTAGTGCGCAAGAACTTTCGCCTGGCCCTCGGCGCTGGCCGCTCCATGGCTTCCCATGGCGGGAAAGAGAAACGGCCGGAATCCGGAGGCGGAAAAGAAGTCCACAACCGAGCGAACGATCAGCGCGAGATTCGAAATTCCCCGGCTGCCCACGCCGATCGCGACCCGTGCGCCGGGGGCGAGGCGGGAGGTCACGCAACTCGACTGCATCTCTCGCCGGACGGCTGCGGGAATGTCCTCGAGCGCCCGGCGCGGAAAGTTCTGACGGACGGGAATAAAGGTCGTCACCAGATCACCATCGATTCTTCAAACAGCGCAGCCAGTTCTTCCGGACCGGCGGGCCGGGGGGACAGCTTCGTCACGCGATGCTGCGGGAGCGTCCCTTCCACCAGCGGTGGAATGTCGGACGTCTGATATCCCATCGCGCACAGGCCGTTCGGAATCCGGAGATCCTGCATGTACCCGATAATACAGTCGGCGAGGATCTTTCCGGCATCTTCTTTTTTCGCCCGTTCAACTTTTGCGCCCAGGACCTCGGCCGCCGCGAGATGCCGCTCGGGAGAAGCCTGCGCGGTAAAGCGAAAGACAGCCGGGGCATTCACAATGACCGATAC
>CAZXCO010000808.1:0-11568 GCA_964639095.1 uncultured Solibacteraceae bacterium | reverse complement strand
TAGAGCGGCGCGAGGCTCTTTACGTACCCGAGAAACCGGATGGACGAACTCCGGCGGCTCATCTCCTCCATCTGCTCGCGGCTGATGCTGATCGACGGATAGAAAGGCTCCGGCCCGCTCGTGAACCACATCTCGTGTCTGATGCCGCGTTCGTTGAGTATTCGGGAAGCAGCGCCGGCATCCAGGATCCCTTTCTGGACGATCAGGCGCGCCGGCACAAGGATGACCGGCGTATCGTTTCCGGGAAGTCGCGCGGAAAACGGAAATATTGACGAATCCACGCCGCATCCGGGCGTCACCGTCACCTTTGAAGGATCGACGCCAGTGCGCTCGACGAGAAATCGCTTGTCGTCCTCGTTGTGAGTCAGAACCCGGCTGTTCCGGCCGCTGAAGAGAAACCGGTAGAACCCGAGGGCGATCGCGCGCTGCAGGCGGAACTTCGCCGTGCGGTCTCCAAGTACCGTGCCCAGCCCGGTGACCATGAAGAGGCATTTTCGGTTCAGCAGCCGCAAAGGCGTGCCCATGGCGACGATGATGGCCATGTGCCACAGCATGAAGAGACCGTCGGGATGCCGCAGGCCGGCTTTCGTCGCGGTGGCGCCCATCCGGATGAGACCGGTGAAATCAAATCTGTTCCGGTGGAATGGCAGAAACCGGACTTCTGTTCCAGCCGGCAGAAGCGACCGGTAATCATCAAACAGCGCCGGATCATCCCAGTTCAGATAAGGAAGTTTGTACGGAGGGTTCGAGTAAATACTGACGTCATAACCCTCTTTCGCCATGAATGTGATGACATTACCGAAATCCGTAAGCCATCGCACGAAGATATGCGTCAGGATGACTAATCTTTTTTCCAACTCGCCGCCCTCGGCCGTCGAATGCGTCCGCCGAACGCTCGCAATTTAACAACATTCATTCCCTTCCGGCAAGCGCCGAAAGGACTGCAGGGCACATCGTCCCGGATCGGCTCAAGGCAGATCGGCTCAAGGCAGATCGGTTCAATGTGGCGGGAGCGATTTGCGGAATATTCCCGCGCGAGCCTGGCAGCTCCGGGATTTCACGATCTGCGCCAGCGCGAGAATATCGCGTTTTCCGCTCATATGCTGGCGGAAATCGGGCATCGTGTCTCCGGCATTGATGCTCAGGCGCGGGATCTGCATCGGATCCGGAGAACTTCGAAACGTGGTGTGCAGAGTTGTGCAGGCCAGACGGAAGCCCACTTCGGGAAGCAGTCCGGCCGCCCGATTGTCATAGTCGCGGGGCTGTCCGTACGGATAGGCAAAAATGGTGACGGCAGATCCCGTCTCGTCTTCAATGATTCGCTTGCTCAGTTGCAGGTCGCTTCGCAGATTTTCGGTCGACTGGCTCGACCACCTGCAATGCCCGTGAGTATGGCCGCCGATCATGGCGCCGTATCTTTGCATCTCCCGGATCTGGGGCCAGGTAAGCGGCGGGAGCGCCGAGTATTCGGCCGAGAACGTCCAGGTTCCGGTCTCAACAAATCCGGAAGTTACAAAAAGCGTAAGTGGGATCGATAAGTCCTGAAGGATCGGGAATGCATGTTCATAACAATCCCGGTAACCGTCGTCGAACGTAACCGCGGCCAGGCCTGTTTCTCCCTGGTCCAGGCGACTCATCAGCTCCGGAATCGAAACGGTTCGATAACTTTCGCGGAGGGCCGTCATCTGCAGACGGAATTCATCCGGCGGAATCGAGACGGAAGAGTCCGGCGCGACCGAATGGTAGACACAGATCAGGGAGCGGCCCCTGCGCTGCGGCTGCAACGAACAGATCAGTCTCTTGGCTCGCATAAGTGGCCCGGCACTTCCGGCTGACTAAGTCGTCGGGCTGTCGATCGTCGACGGCTCCGATCTTCTGTAAATAAGATTCCGTTTCAGCCACCGTCCGAAGGAAGGGGGGAGAGACAGAGAAACCAGACTTTTGAAAAGGCCGGAATAAGATCGGGGGCACCCCCACTGGAAATAACGTAATTGAAGCCGTATTCTGCTTACGAGCTGCGTCTTCCTTCTGGTCAGGGAAATACCCGTAGGACTGAATACAACCGAAACCAAACGCTCGGGCACGACTGAGACCGGGTATCTGGCGGCGATGCGAAGGCACATTTCATAATCCTCCGCCGCTTCGAATTCGTTGGAATACAGGCCGACTTCGCCGAAAACCGATGCCCGGAACATAATGGTCGAGTGCAGCAGCCAGGAACGCTCCTTCAAAGCTGATACAAGCGCCTTCCGCTGCCGCGGCGGGGAGATCGTGAACTGGTATTCGCCGTCTCCGGCATACACGTCGACGTCGCACCCGGTCATCATGCATTCGGAATGACGGTCCAGATAGGCTGCCTGTGTGGCCAGCCGCCGCGGGTCCGCAAAATCGCCGGCATCGATCCGCGCGATATAGGCATAGCCCTGCCGAAGAGCGAATGCCAGACCCGTATTGAGAGCCGCCACGATGCCCTGGTTATGATCCAGCCGGATCAGATGAACGCTGAATCCGCCGGTATCCAGAGGTGGAACGCTGCCGTCATCGACGGCTATGACATCGTACGGCTCGGTTGATTGCGACAGCGACGTCATCGTCGCCAAAAAATCATGCTGCCCGTTGAACACGGGTATGACGACTACGACGCGCGGCCGCCGGTCAGATGAACCCGAGACCACCTGACAGTTGTAACACGGGCTGGTACTTAAGTAAGGAATTCATTTGGTTCCTGAAGCACAAATGGCTATACTGCCAGGTTAGATTGAGCACAGAACACCATCTAGAGACTTATTCTGAAATTCCGTAGAATTCGTTTATGGTGATTCGCGCCCGATTATCAGGCCGCCAATGGCATCCCAGGCCGGTCCACCCGCTATCGACTGTGGACCATGAAAGGTGATTCCGCCGCGCGGCGTCTGGAGTCCGTCCAGGTGTTGCGCGGACTCGCCGCGGGTGCGGTGCTCGTCGACCATATCGCCCTCGAACTTCATCGATACTCCGGACAGATTTCCGCCGCCACCGCGGATGCGCTGGATGCAGGACGCGCAGGGGTCGATGTGTTCTTCGTCATCAGCGGATTCATCATGGCCTATATCGCGGCGCCCTGCTTCGGCTCGATTGTGCAATCGAAGCGCTTCCTTCTCAGGCGCGTCGTGCGCATCATTCCGGCCTACTGGTTCTACACCACGCTCATGCTGACCGTCCTTCTGCTCTCGCCGGGACTGCTGAGGCACGCCGGTCTTACGCTGCCGTATGTGCTCGCCTCATACCTGTTCTTTCCGTATGCACAGCCCGGAAGCGGCGACATCAATCCCCTGTTGGAACTCGGCTGGACGCTGAATTATGAGATGTACTTCTATGTACTCTTCGCCGTAGCCATGCTGCTCCCGCGGCGGCGCGGCTTCCCGCTTCTTGCCGGGTTCTTCGGTGTGGCAGTTCTCACGGGATTTTTTATTAGTCAGCCTGTAAGTGTGTATTACTGGACCCGCCCGATCATTCTGGAATTTCTCGCGGGAGTTGCTGTCGGCCTCGCATATCTCCGCGGTTTCCGTATTTCCCGCAGAACTGCGTTCGCAGCTGCCGCCACAGGTCTGGTCTGGTTTGTACTTCTGGCCCGCTTCAAGGGAGACGAGGTTCGCCCGCTGGTGCTGGGCATTCCTGCGTTTCTGTTCATCGCTGCGGCGGTCCTGCCGCGCCGCGCGGAGCCGTCGCGGGAAGCCCGCCTTCCGTGGCGTGTTCTGCTCCTGGTGGGTGATGCTTCTTACAGCCTCTATCTGTCGCACATGTTTGTGGTACGCGCCGTTACAATGACGGTTCCACCCCGGCTTTTCGGTATGTTTTATGTGCCTGTCTATTGTGCGCTCGCGATAGCCGCGGCCGTCAGCCTCGCGCTGGTGTCGTACCGGGTAATTGAAGTGCCGGGAAAAGCCGTGCTGCAGCGCTGGCTGGCTTCGGAGAAAGCGGAGCCGGTGGCGCGGGCCGCCTCGCCGACTTCCGTATAGCCGTTTCCGGGATCGGGCCGGATCCGGCTCATCCGGCGAGCGGACTCGCGCGAATCAGCAGCCACGATGACCTGTGCGACTTTGGCGCTGACCGGCTCGCCGATCAGAAATCCCTGCACGGCGTTGCATCCGGCCGCCCCGAGAGCGGCGAGTTGCGTCTCCGTTTCGACGCCTTCCGCCACAACTTCCAGACCGAACTCGTGCCCCAGTTCGACAATCTTGCCGACGACCGCCAGTCCACGGGCGGTTTCGCCGATGCGCACAACAAACGAACGATCGATCTTCAGGCTGTCGATGGGCAACAGATGCAACGAACTCAATGAAGAGTAGCCGGTTCCGAAGTCGTCCAGTGCGATCCGGATCCCCATGGATCGCAACTGTTCGATCTTTGAGCGGCAGGCAGCCGGATTCTGCATTAAAGCCGTTTCCGTGAGTTCAAGACTCAGCGATCGCGGGTTGAGGCCGGTCTCGCGAAGCACCGAGGTCACGCTCTCGACAAAATCGCGCTTCGCCAGTTGCACGGCCGACACGTTGACGTTGATCCCGAGCCAGTCATGCCCTTCACGGTGCCATTCCGCCGTCTGGCGGCAGGCTTCGCGCAGAACCCAATTGCCGACGCGAACGATCAGTCCGGTATCCTCCGCGATGCCGATGAAGTCGTTCGGCGCGATGGTTCCGTATCGGGGATGACGCAGGCGAAGGAGAGCTTCCAGACCCAGAAGCCGGCCGGTCATGTCTTTCACGGGCTGATAGTTGATTTCGAAATATTCGCATTCGAGCGCTTCACGGATGAGCCCGGCCATCTGCGCCGAGCGGAAATCGATCCCGCGCGCGTCGGGGTCGAAGACCGCATACTCGTCCTTGTTCCGGGCCTTGCACTGATACATGACCACGTCGGCCAGGCGCTGCAGCGTTGCCGCATCGTCGCCGTGGTCCGGAAACAGGCTGACGCCGACGCTGGCCGACCCGGTGAGCTCGTAGGCCTCGATATAGTACGGCTGGCGCAGCACATCGAGCGCTCTCTGCGCCATCGCTTCCGCCTCCGCGCGGCCCCCAATGGCCGGCATGAGAATGGCGAATTCGTCTCCGCCCATGCGCGCCAGCGTGTCCTGCCGGCGCACCGTGCGTTGCAGGCGCGCGCTGGCTTCGCGCAGGAACGCATCGCCGGCGCCGTGACCCAGCGTATCGTTTACGGATTTGAAGCGGTCGAGATCGAGCAGGATCATGGCAACGCCCGCGTCTGACGAGCGCGCCTCCGCAATCGCCTCCTGAAAATTCGCCTCGAACACATTCCGGTTCGAAAGACCGGTCAGCGGATCGTGCCGGCTCTGCCAGGTCACTCTGCGGTGGTGCAGCCATGCCATGCGCGCCAGATAGAAAATGACCGCCATCGCGATAGCAGCAAGAACCAGGACTTCCTTCTGCAGGTACCAGGGAAAGAGGACGGAAACGTGGTAGGCGGCGGGGACGGGCTCGATGTTCCCGTTCCGGTCCATGGCCCGAACTTCAAACTGGTGCCCTCCCGGATGCAGATGCCTGAAAGAGACAAATTGGGACGACCGGAAGGGGCTCCACTCCGACCCGTCCATGCGCCACGAAAATGTCAGCCGGTCGGGAGCGGTGAACTTCCACTTGTCGACTCCCGAAAACGTGAGGCGGACGTCGCCCCCCGGGGGTGTCTCCCTCAGGTTGCGGTCGTCGATGATCTTCGTCATCGGCGGATCCGGGTCCGCCTCCGGGTGGAACAGACTGATGCCCCGGGTGGTTCCGGCCCAGATTCTCCCTTCGGTGTCGGAGTAAACCTGCCGGGACGCCGTGGAGGGCAATCCGTCCTCGGCGGTGTTCGTGACCTGGCTGCCGGCCCGAAGCCGATGGATGCCGGAGCCCGCGGCGGTCCAGATGCTCCCGTCCCTGCCCAGCGCCAGACCCTCGATCATGTCCGCCTTTTTCAGCGCGTGGAAAGCTTTGCCGTCGTATTCCGTCAGCTTCTCCCGGCCGCCGATCAGAATGCGGCCGTCCGGTTTCTCGAGAAAAGCGAAGACGCCGGTGTCTGCGAAGCCGTCCTTTTTTCCGAGCGGCTGAAACTTCCCGTTGCGAATGCGCCCGAGAAAACTGTTGGAGCCCGCGGCCAGGGAGAAGCCCAGCCAGAGATCGCCGTTGCGCGCATCCAGCAGCGCCCGAAGGTTCATCTGGTCGTGAAACTCGGGCAGCCCCTCCGGATGAAAGCGCGTTCCATCGAACGACTCCAGATTCCAGCCCGCGGCGTGCTTTTCGAAGACCTGGACCCACATATTGCCCGCCCGGCGAGCGGCAATCCACCCGATCTCTTTTCCGTCCGGATGACGGACGAGGCGGAAACGGCCCGATGCAGGGTTGAAGACGGCGAGATCGGCCAGCGAACCGGCCCGCATCGCGACTTCGCCGTTGTCGAGGATCGCGATTCTCTCAGTCAGCAGTGCTGTACGTCTCCCGGAAGGCAGCTGAAAGCGCCGCACCTTCCCGTGATCGATTTCTCCCAGATATCCCCCGCTCACAAACCATATGCGACCCTGCTGATCTCCGGCGATCACGCTCACGCTGGTCTCGGCCCAGCCGAGGTCCGGGGCGGTCCGCCAGAGGGGAAGCGAGTATCGCGCCAGCCCCTGGGTTGTCGCGAGCCAGAATGGCCGGGAGGGCTGGGCCAGCACGCCGGCGGTTAGACCGTTAATGTCCCGGTCTCCGAGCAGATCCCGCGTGGGCGTGTCACCCAACTGAAGGATCTTCCGTTCGTCCTGCACCCACAAGCCGCCTTCCGGACCGCGCCAGGCCTTTAACTGGGTTCCCGACCCCACATAAAGCTGCGTCCAGGCGCCGTCGGCGAAGCGCGCCAGTACGCGTTTCCCGTCGCTCCGCTGCGCGCTGACGAGAACTTCCCCGTCATTCCCCTCCGCAGGATTGACCAGATCGGTGAGCGGAAGTGGTGATGGAAGCTCAGTCCATTGATACGCTTCTCCGTTTTTCCGGAGGTGCGCGATCCCTGTGGCGCCGCCGATCCAGATGCCGCCGTCGCGCGCCTGGCTCAGGTCGCGGAAGCGCCCCAGACCGGTGCCCGCAGCTTCCCGCACCACCCGCTTCCGCTGCGTGGATCGGTTCCACTCGACAATGCGATCCGGGAACATGATGATTCCGAGGTCTTTCGACAGCGGCGCCACATCGATGCGGTCCTCGGGCCCGCGGTAATAGGGGTAGGCGACGGCGGAGGTATGAAGCAGCGTGCTGGTCCTGGCGAATCGGGTGATGTCGCTGTCCGGATAATGATGCATGCCGCGGGCGTCGCGGATGTTGATTCCGGTGGCGTCAAACGTCCAGATATCGCCGTTCGGGGAGAGGAATAGACGGCCGTAGCCGGACTTTTTCGACACCGGCGCAATCTGATAGCCGTCAAATGCCTCGACTGAAAAATCGGGGAATTTCACCAGGATTTTTCCCGTTTTGTCGGCAGTCACGCCGGATACGACGGATTGTTTTAAACCATCGGCTTTGGTCCAGAACCGCCACGGAGACGCGGCCTCGGCGGGCGCCAGCAACAACGGCATGGCGATTACAATTGTGGCGATTCGGTGCCGGAGCATGGAGAATCCTTGCGGATCTATCGGCAATCCGGCGCGATGGCATTAGGCCGCTCCATTCTTTTCCGGCCGCAGGGCCCGTTTGCCATACACTGGTCTTCTCGCCATGACTCAGAGCCGCAAGCGCATTCTCACCACCCATGTGGGCAGTCTTCCGCGAAACGAGACGCTTTCCAGCCTGCTGGTAAGCCGCGAGGAAGGGGCCGCGGTCGACGCGGCTCAACTGGATCTCGAGATGGATCGCGCCGTGCGTCACGTGGTCGAAGAGCAGGTCAGGGCCGGCATCGACATCGGCAACGACGGCGAACAGCAGCGCGTCGGCTTCCAGACCTATGTCCCGCAGCGAATGTCGGGGTTCGCCGGCGAGTCGAAACGCCGGCGCGGGCGGGATTACGAGGAGTATCCGGAACTGGTCGACGATCTCGTGCGGCGCTTTCCCAGGCGAAGCCGCATGCAGAACGCTCCCGAAGCCCGGGGCGAGTTGCATTATCTTGACCCTTCCGCGATCGCGCGCGAGATCGAGCGTCTGAAGTCCGCGGTACGGGAGATCCCCGGATTTACCGACTGCTTCATGACCGCCCCCTCGCCCGGCATCATCTCGACCACGATGTTCAACGCGTACTACGACTCGCACGAGGCCTACCTCGATGCGCTGGCGCGGGAGATGAGCCAGGAATACCGGGCCATTGCCGGGGCCGGATTCATCCTGCAGATCGACTCCCCCGATCTCGCCATGGACCGGGCGATGTTCTACCGGGATCTTTCCGATGCGGAGTTCGTCAAGGCCGCCGAAAAACACGTCGCCGCGCTCAACAAGGGGATCGAAGGCATTCCCCGCGAGCGCGTCCGCCTGCACTGCTGCTGGGGAAACTGGGAAGGGCCTCACCTGCACGACGTCCCGCTCGAGACCATCCTGCCGGTGCTTTACCAGGCCAATGTGGGGGCGCTTTCGATCGAATTCGCAAATCCGCGCCACCAGCACGAGTATGAGGCGATCCGGCGCAATCGCTTGCCGGACAACATGATCCTCGTGCCGGGCGTCATCGATTCAACCACGAACATCGTCGAACATCCGGAGGTGGTTGCGCGCCGTGTACTGGAAGCGGTGGCGGCGGTGGGCGACCGCGAGCGTGTGATTGCGGGCGGGGATTGCGGTTTCGGAACGTTCACCGGACGCGAATGGGTCATCGAGCCCGTGGTGTGGCTCAAACTGAAAGCGTTGCGGGAGGGATGCGATATCGCTGCCACCCGCCTGTAAGAAGAACCGGTGGCATTCGAGGCCGGCAGCCCTCCGGCCTGAAGGATCATACTGAAGCAAGGAGTCATCGAAGCCATGCCGTCCGGGACTCGCCCTCTGCTGTTTCTTCTGACTGTGCTTACGGCCATCCCGGCCAGACCCGCGGACCCCAAATGGATCAAAGCGCGCTACGGCGCCTTCGAAGCCATCAGCGACGATGGCCGCCGCGCCGCGACCCAGGCGCTCAGCCAGTTTGCGCAGTTCAGCTTCGCCCTGGGAAGCGTCATGGGGCAGCCGGATCTCCGGCTCGATCCGCCGCTTCGCATTATCGTCTTCCGGAACGCGCACGATCTTCAGGCGCAGTGTCCCGCCGGTCTCGTGATCGGGCGCGACCGCCTGATGGCCTGTACGACGTCTGAAGGCCAGCTTCCGCAAAGTCTCCTGCGCGAACTGACGCGCAAACTGCTTGAAACCAACTTCTCCAGAATGCCCGCGCCCATCGAGACCGCGCTCGAGACGTTTTTCAGTACGGTCGAGTCGAATGCCGTTCACGTGACGTGGGGGAATCCACCGCCGGCGGTCGAGCGAACGCGCGAATGGGCAATGCTGCACCTCATCATCACGCAGCCCGATTACGCCGGCAAAGCGAAGATCTATCTCCACAACCTCGCGGGCGGCATGGATCCGGTTGATGCGAGCCGGAACGCATTCGGCGAAGACGGATCGAAGTTCGACGCCGCGGTCGATCGATATTACGCGGCCGGCGTCTTCAACACGGCGGTTGCACCGAATCGGCCGATCAATCCCGATCGCGATCTCAACACGACGTTTCTGACCTCGGATGAAGGCGACCTGATGCGGGCGGACTTGCTCACGTCCGGCTCCGCCGCTATCTACCAGTCACTGCTCGGGAAAGGCAAGCATGTCGCGGAGGACGACGAGGGCCTCGCGCTGCTCGCAATCCGCGGCAAGGATATGGCGAAGGCGCGATCTTATATGGAAGCGGCGCGCCACGCCGGCACACGCAACGTGGTCGCGCTGACGACGTATGCCGGTCTCGAGACCGATTCGGAGCGGGCCATCCAGGTTCTGAAAGAAGCTCTGTCGGTCGATCCGAAGTACGCCGAGGCCCACTGGCTTTTCGGAGAAAAGCTTTCGGATCCGGCGCGCCGCCTCGCGGAATGGAAGCAGGCCGTGAACCTCGCGCCACGTAACTACGAGTGGTGGGCCAGATACGCCACGCTCTGCGTGGATCAGAAGCAGTATGCCGAGGCCGGGCGTGCATGGATGGCCGCCGCGCAGGCGGCTCCCAGTGTGCAGCTTCGTGAGCAGTATCTGACGTCGCGCGGCCGGATCGAGCAGCAGCGCCTCGATGCGGAAGACGCGGAGCGGCGCAAAGAGGCGGCAGCCAGGGCGCGCGAAATCGATCGGCTGAAATCCGAGGCGCGCAAGGAACTCGCCGATTTCGAAGCCAGCGTGAACACCCACCCTCTTTCTCCCGACGAGCGCGCGAAGACAGTGGAGTGGTTCGATGACGCGAACGCGCCAAAGATCGCCGGCACCCTGGCGCGGGTGGATTGCACCGGCAGACAGCTTCGCCTCCACGTCAGGAGCGACGACGGAAAGACGCTCACGCTGGTCGTTCCCGATTCGCAGCAGTTCGAGATCAAGGATGGCGAGACCGTCGCCTGCGGCGTACAGAGGAAAGCGCCGCGCGTCACGGTGGCTTACAAACCGGCATCCAAGGCGGATGCCGCCAGGGGTGTCACAGGCCAGGCGATTTCTTTGGAATTTTCGCGCTGAGCCTGCGGCTTCAGCCCAGCATACTGAGCGCGCCCTGCAGCTCGCTTCGCGTGTGCTCGTCTCCCAGGTCTCCCGCGACTTCGATTCCGCGCCGGTAAAGGCCCTTCGCTTCGTCGATCCGCCCCAGCTTCTCCAGCGTCTGGCCGCCGTGAAAATAGCCGGCCGCGTAGTTTGGATTGTGTTCGAGCAGTTGCATGAAATGATCGAGCGCAGTCACCAGATCACCTGATTTGACGTATTCCATGGCAAGCCCATAGCGGCTGAAGGCATCCGCCGGATTCCGTTCCACCATCGACAGCAGTATCTCGAGACGAGTCGTTCCCATTCGCACTTGCTACTATAGCGTCGAAGTCCGATGGCCTGCCCCCTGTTCCTTCCAGCCTCGCCGCTTGCGCCCCTGACCGATCTTCACGATGGCGCGTGCGCGGCCGAGCCCGGAACGACGATTTCGGAGGACGTGTTGCGCACCTGCTGCAACCGCGGTTATGCGCGTGGCAAATGCGCCCGCGCCGCACAGGCGGAGGCCGATGCGTTCCGTTTTCTGATCAAGGCAAGCCGCGACGGCGTGATCGATGTGGCCTGGTCGAGCGAGCGCAATCATCATCCGGTCGCGGTGGGAGTCCTGCAGTTGAGCGGCCCCCCGGACACAACGGAGAGCGGACCGCTGGAATGCCAGGCGCGCGCGTATGCGGCCGCGTATTTTCACCGGACTGGCGGCTGAACCGGAGGCTCATGGAAGGACGTCGCGTCAGCGAATCGAAAGCAGAATACTCGGAACTCGCCCTGCCCAACGATGCCAACGGGCTCGGCAACCTCCTCGGTGGAAAGATCATGCATCTGGTGGATCTGGCGGGGGCAATTGCGGCGATGAAGCACTGCCGCAATATTGTGGTGACGGCGTCCGTCGATCACATGGATTTCA
>CAZXCO010000807.1:0-7263 GCA_964639095.1 uncultured Solibacteraceae bacterium | reverse complement strand
CGTTGCTGTTGATCCGGACCGGCGCGCCAGGAGGGGCCGTCCCGGTCTCGGGGTTATAGCGCGGATTGGATCGGCTGATCGGATTGGATGATACACCGGCAGCGGCTGGCGGCATCGCGCTTTCGACCCATGCTGTAAAGGTCAGATCGCGCAGCAGCGCTGCGGCCCTGGCGAGCTGAGTGCGAACCAGTTGCGCCGCGGGCTGATTATTTTTGTCCGCGAAGGCGCCGGCCTTGTCCAAAATGTAAATTTCCTCAACGTGGGTCGAAGCATCGTCCAGATGCGCCAGAACGGCCGCTAATGGATCACTCAGACCACGCTGTTTCGGCATGATCGGGAGGTGGTCGGCGTCAGAGAGCTGAATCAGATCTACGAACTGGCTTTCAAAGCGGCCGTGGATGCGGCGATCGGTCGTGTAGTGCTTCGGATTCGGCCCTTCCCAGCCGTCATGATGAATGCTGTCGTGCAGGGGTTGCGCGCCATCCGCGGTGTAGTGTCCCAGCCAGCCCATATAGAATGCAATGTCCTGCGCAAGGAACCGCGCATCGCGTTTGGAGGCTGCAGACCCGTCGGCGACGGCCTTCCGATAGAGCCGCATGGCGGCCTTCATGCGGTCGTAATTCTCCATCGCGGCGTATGGCAGAGTGCCCGTCCAGCGCACGTTCATGAGGGCCGCGCGTTCGGGATCCTTGTCGCGAATTTTCAGATATTCATCATAGAGACGCAGTACGAATTCATAGCGGGAGCGCGGAATGCTCTCCATGAATGCGAACTGTTCTTTGAACCAGCCGTGATTCGGATCCTCGAAAATCTTCGAATATGGCTCGGTCGTGCCGCGCCACGAATCCGGCACAGGTCCCGTCGCCGCAATCCAGTCCTCGTAGTCCTTCAGGAACACGGGGCCGTCCGCCGGGATGGACTTCACCGCCGCGCGATTGGCGCTCTGGTGGCCGCGAACGCCCCACCCGCCCGTCGTGGCCACCACACAGCAGATCGCTGCAAATTCCACTGCTCTCCGGAGTCTCAAAATGTCACCTTGATCCCGAACTGAACGTTTCGCGCTGTCCTCGCCGCCGTGATCCGCCCGAAATCGGTTGCGCCGGCAGTGCTCACGACTGCCCCGGTGCAACCGCGGAAGGTGCTGCAATCCGGGTTGGTCGAGTTCAGCAGATTCTCGGCTTCAAACGAGCCGATTAAACGATATTTGTCCCGCATCACGAATGAGCGTTGCAGGCGTCCGTCCACTTGCAGGATTGACGGACCCGTGATGCTGTTACGCCCGACGAACAGAGGCCTGTCGTTGAGCGTGCCGTCTTTATTCAGATCAATTCCGCTTGTCATATTGATGGGATAACCGCTGTTATAGAACATCGTCGAAGAAATCTCGAATCCGTTGATCCAGTGCAGGCCGTTGGATTTGAAATGTGGCTCATAGAGCGCCTGCCCGACGAAGTACTGCCGTACGTCGTTGTCGGCGTTGCCGTAGTCGCGTTGCAGATTGGACGGATCCTCCGGTGCGCCTCCTTCACCGAGCGTGTTCGCCAGAGCGTGAGACCACGTCCAAGTCATGTTTACGAGCAGGCCATTGCTCAGATTCTTCTTCAGGTTGACGAACAGGGCGTTGTAGCTGGTATTGCCCCCCGATTCGATCAGGTTGATCTGATTGAACGCCGGGTCGACCCTCGGTCCGCCGAATATGGGCCGCCCGTCAGCCAGGAGGCCCGTCGGCGCACCCAGATTGATGTTTTCCGCGTAAAGTCCATGCCTCTGAGCCGCGAAATTGTAGCCCACTGTGATGAGCGTACGCCACCCCAGGTCTCTCTGAATCTGCAGATTCGCCTGCTCCTGATAGGTGTCCCGGTAGCCGGGTGCAAACGCATTGATCGAGGGAGCCACAACCTGGCTGGAGAGTCCCGCGGAGGGGATATTCGGAAATACCGGGGCGCCGGGCGCGCCTCCGGCAACCTGAAAACTCAGCAACCGGTCGCCGTTGACCTGCGCGGCCGTATAGAAGATCGAAAGCGGCGGTACGTCATAAAACAAGCCGTAAGCGGCACGCAGCACTGTTTTGCTGTCATTTGTCAGCCGCCAGTTGAGCGCGAGGCGCGGCGCAAAGTCCTTCAGGTCGTCATCGATTTGCCGCGACAGCGGATAAGGCGCATTCGGATCGAGGGCAGGGAAGAGAATCGCTTCATATCTCACGCCTGCATTCAGCGTGATCCGCGGGCTCAGACGGAACTCGTCCTGTACGAAAAAGTTGAGGAAATTGAAGCCGATGTTCAGCTTCGGATTGCCACCATCCCAGGCAACCTGCGTATAAGTGTAGGGGCTGCCGGTCGCCGGGTCGATCAAGCCCTGCAGAGTGAACAGGTACTGGTTCAGCGGGCTTACTGCCGGACGTCCATTCGCCGCTGGCAGTCCGCCGAACGTGAACGACCTGTTCTCGGCCCGGAAGAGGTCAAACCCGGTGTGCTCGTAGTCCACGCCGGCCTTGATCGTGTTCCGGCCGTGCGTCCAGGTCAGATTGTCGATCACCTGGTCGCTTTGTTCCGTGTTCTCGGTGGCCGCGAGCGGGTTGAAGCCGATGTTGGCCACTCCCGTGATGTTGATATAGGGCCGTTCGGATTGAACGGTCCGATCGGCGCGTTCGACTGCGTGCGCTGGATGACCCCGCCGCGCAATTCATTCAACAGGTTGGGTGTGAGGACGGTTGCGAGTTGCACGCCGCCGCCGTTCATATGGTCATCGAAGTTGTTGCCGCGGTCCGTAATCGTCAGGCCGCTCGCGTTACCGGGCTGATGGTTGGTAAACCGGTTGTACCGGATATAGCCTGTATTCCGGTCGTTCAACCGATAGTTCACTTTGGCGACGACAGTCCGGTAAGTCTCACCAAATGGCGCAGTCCCCACATCGTGCGCCGGAAGATTCAGCGCCGCCGCATTCGCGGGAGCGATCGTAATCGCGTTGGGCAGCGTATAGGGGTTGTTCTCAAATTCCCCGAAGAAGAACAGGCGATCTTTGATGATCGGGCCGCCCAACGTGAACGCGGCGTCGTTCCATGTTCGTTGCGGATTGGTCGCTGCAAGCGAAGGCCGAGCCTGCAGGTCGCGTGTACGATAGTAAAACAACCCTGAGCCGTGAAATTCGTTCGTGCCTGATTTCAGCACCACGTTCACCTGTCCTCCAGCCGCGCGGCCGAACTCCGCCGAGTAGCCATTCGCCAGAACCTGCATTTCTTCCACTGCTTCGGGTGTCGTGATTACCATGCGGATCTGGCGATTGCCTCCCCGCTGCGTATTATCGAGGCCGTCCAGGTTCCAGTTGGAGCGCTCGTTGCCTCCGAAAGTGAACTGCGTGGTGCCGAATGTGGCGCTGGTCAGTCCCTGCACTCCTGGCGAGAGCAGATGGTAATTGTAAATATTGCGCGACAGGATGGGCAGATCTTCCACTTCTTTGTGAGTCACGACATCGCCCGTTGCAGCGGCTCCGGAGTCCGCCAGATCCAGGCCCGCTTCGGCGGTGACAGTCACTGCCTCGGAGACTGTGCCCAACTCCAGCTTTGCGTCGAGCCGGACATTCTTGCCCACTTCGAGTTGGATTCCCGATTCACGGAACTCCTTGAACCCTGTTGCGGTGACGGTCAGGGTATAGGCGCCGACCTGAAGAAGAGGAAACCGGAAGTATCCGCCGGAATCGGAATTCGTTTCACTCGCGACGTTCGTTGCGACATTTTGCGCAGTGATTCTGGCCTGCTGGACGAGTGCTCCGGAAGAATCCCGCACATAGCCTTCGATCGCCCCGTCGGTGGCATTTGACTGCGCATCGACGATTCGCGCTCCACCCGCGAACAGAAGAGCAGCGACAAACATGCTGCAGGCGCAACGCGATTGTTTCAGTCTGGTAAGCATAACCTCCTCGAATGAATTCCAAACTTAGGCGGAAGCCGACGTGTGCGGAAGTAAGTTGGGGGAGGAACCACTGAAAATCAGTAAGTGTATTTTTTGAATCAACCCGTTGCGGCACGCCCGGGAAAGGCCTTGCCGGAAGGTAAAATCCGGGGTAAAGTCGTTATATAAACACTTTTAAGTCAATAAGTTACAGAAAAGTAACATGACAAATCCATGAACGGCCTCACATGAGTCATTTGCCGTCAGATCATTCATTGGAAGCCGTGAATTACACAGCGCCGCCGGATGCGATCCGTGCCGCCCTCGCGCGCATACTGGCGAGCGAAGAATTCGCAGGTTCGGCGCAGCTTTCGCGATTTCTTCGGCACATTGTGGAAAACAGCATTCCTGGCAGAGTATCCGTGCTGAAGGAGAGCGTCATCGGCGTCGCCGTGTTCAATCGCGGATCTGGTTATGATCCGAAGGCCGACCCGATCGTTCGTGTGGAGGCCCGCCGTCTTCGGGCTCGCCTCGACGCCTACTACGCGAAGAATGGCGCGCGTGAGACAGTTCGAATCTCACTGCCCAAGGGCGGCTACATTCCCAGCTTTGAGATGATCCCGGCGCCGGAACGCGAGGCTGGGTCCGGTCGCGAAGGTACTCAGCCGGCTTCAGCGCCGGTCCCGGCGCGCGGACCGGCCTTGCTCTCCAGATGGCCTGTCGTCGCGGCTCTTTTGTCGTGTGCGGTCCTGATCATTCCCGGCGTCACTGTATACAGGGCTGGCCGGCCGGAGCATCTGGTAAACCGGTTCTGGTCGTCATTGCTGCAGGCCGACCGGCCGGCCCTGCTGATTCCCGCCGACAGCAGTCTGGTGGTGCTGGAGAATCTGTCGCATCAGTCGGTTTCACTTCCGGAATATATTTCGGGAGAGTACCGGGATCGGCTGATCGCCAGTACTCCGTCGGATCATTTTCTTGTCTCGATATTCGGTACGCGGCGATACACGTCGATCGCGGACCTCGAGTTCGGCATCCGGCTGGCGCATCGGCCCGAGGCCGCGCGCTCCGGCATCGTCACGCGATACGCGAGAGACGTCCGGGTGGAAGATCTCAAGGGAAGAAACGTGATTCTTCTGGGCGCGCGGCAAAGCAATCCCTGGGTGGGGCTGTTCGAAAAGAACGCGACCTTCCGGCTGGATGACGACGAGCGCACTGCCGGTTTGCGGATTGTCAATCTGGCGCCTCAGAATGGCGAGCCGGCGGTCATCGAAAGATCCCCGGCCGAAATGGCAAAAGAAATTTACGCCATTATCACTTATCACCACAACCGGAATGGCTCCGGAATCGCGCTTCTTGTGGCGGGGATGAGCGTTGCCGGAACCGAGGCTGCTGCGGATTTCGTACTTGACGATCAGCGGCTTGGTCCCTGGTTGCGCAAGGCCGAAGGGGACGGCGGTATCAGGGATTTCGATATTCTGCTGCGAGGCCGGAATCTGGACGGAACGGCTCCCATGGCAGAAGTGGTGTCTTTCCACGTCACCCCGGTCGTGAGTCCTTCGAGCCGACGAGCGCTGAGCGGCGGGATGTCCGGCATCCGCCCGGGATCGCCGGACGAAAAGATGGCACCACAGGCGAGACCGGCACCATCCGCTCCTGACCAGACGGCGCGGCATATGCCGGACGGCCGGTGACCTGAGGGACGGCGGCAGAAATTCCCGCCGCGGCTTCAGGCCGTGGCCGGGAAGCAGAATCCGGATCGTTTCTCTGACCCGTGCTCTGCGCCAATCCCCTTTGAAAACCTCTTCAGCACCAAATGGGCGGCCAGGTCGTACTGCGTGCGCCGCTCAGGCGCTGTAGAGCCCTCGATTGATGAGTGTTTTCGCGCAGACTTTGCGTGCCGCAACGCAAGCGTATCGCGGCACTTTCAATGACAGCGCGGCGCCAGCGCTGGCGCGAAAACTGCTGAATCCCCCGATAGACAGAGCTGTTGTATGGAGAGCGCAGCAGAAATCACACCAGTCCGCGCCCTGGCACATCCTGTTGCGCCGCTTCCACTGGCAGTGGATCTCGATGGAACGCTGGTCAAAACAGACCTGTTGCTCGAGTCGATCGTCGCTCTACTAAAGCGGCGGGCATGGTACATCCTGGCAATGCCGTTCTGGCTGGTGAGGGGGCTGGCCTGTTTCAAGCAGGAGGTCGGCCGCAGAGTTTCATTGGACGTCAGCACCCTTCCGTACCGGCAAGACCTGGTGGATTATCTGAGGACACAGCGCGCCCAGGGACGGATGCTCGTATTGGCGACCGCAGCCGACAGCCAGGTAGCGCGCCAGGTGATTGATTACCTGAAGCTCTTCGATCTGGTCCTTGCCAGCGACGGCACGACCAACCTTTCGGGAGACGCCAAACGCGATCGTCTGGTGAGGGAGTTCGGAGAGAAGGGCTTTGACTACGCCGGTAACGCCGGTCGCGATTTGAGCGTATGGTCCGCCGCTCGAATGGCAATTGCAGTCAACTCGAGCGAGCGGGTACGTGCAAGGATTGCAAGATCGGCGCAACTTGACCGCATCTTTGCGGAACCACGAAAGGGCCTCACGGCTTATGTGAATGCATTGCGTCCCCGGCACTGGGTCAAGAACCTGCTGGTGTTCGTGCCGCTCCTCGCGGCACATAAGATTGATGAGCCCGCACTGTTGTGGAGCCTGCTTCTGGCGTTCCTGGCGTTCGGATGTATTGCATCAAGTGGATACCTGATAAATGACTTGCTGGACCTGGCATCGGATCGCCGCCCTCCGGGCAAGCGGTTTCGCCCATTCGCGGCCGGCGACTTGTCGTTCACTTATGCTCTGACGATGATTCCGCTCCTCCTGAGCCTTGGCTATGCGATCGGCAGGCTCGTTTCCCGCCCCTTTGCCGGGATGCTCCTCGCCTACTTCGGTCTGAGTCTGACCTACTCGCTTTTCTTCAAGAAGATCGTAGTTCTCGACGTGATGATTCTTGCCAGCCTCTATATCCTGCGGATTATGGCTGGCTCGGCGGCAGTTTCCATCTGGCCGTCGCCATGGCTGCTGGCATTGTCGACGTTCCTGTTCTTCAGCCTTGCTCTGGTGAAGCGCTATGGCGAACTCGCGGTGATGAGGCGCGTCGAGGGCGATCAGGCCACGGCGCGCGGTTACGAAAGCGGCGATGGAGAAATGCTCGCGACCATGGGTATTGCGAGCGGGTATCTGGCGGTCCTGGTGCTCGCGCTTTACATCAACAGCGACACCGCTCAGATGTTGTATGGGCGCTACCAGCTCATGTGGTTCCTGTGCCCACTGTTGCTCTATTGGATAACGTATGCATGGCTCATCGCCCATCGCGGGAAGATGCCCGACGA
>CAZXCO010000806.1:0-8963 GCA_964639095.1 uncultured Solibacteraceae bacterium | reverse complement strand
TTGCAGCGTTGCATCTGTGGAACCATCCTGACTGGATCGTCCGTTCGGCGCTGATCGGCTATTCGACCGGTGGATTCCGGCCCGCACTCGGCGAGACACGGAACAGACGGTAACCGCTCCTGCGTGAAATCCCCCATTGAGGGAGTTCTTCCGCGCAGCTTTTCCCACCTGGAGGGCAGTCCCTGCTGAAAATCGGCGCTGACGCGATCGGCGTGTTGATTGCTTTCATGGGCATGCAGAAGGAGCAACCAATGCCCGATCCAGGCAAGACCGTCCATGCCGTGCCGGCAGACGAAAAGATTGCGCAGAGTGTTCGAAGAGCCCTCAAGTTTGATAACGAAGTCCCCGACGAACGAATCACAGTTGTGGTACACGACGGACTGGTGACGCTCGAAGGCAACGTGGAGACGGAGTTTGAGAGAGACGCCGCAGAGACTGATGCGAGAAAAGTGAAAGGCGTCCGGGGAGTGGTCAATCGAATCCGGTGGTAGTCACCGCCCGTTGTTGATGCGGTTACGGGAGCCCAGGCGGCGGCCGGGGCCGCCGTCAGACCCTCTGGGACGCTTCTGTCTTCGCCACTTCCAGCCGGACCTTCAGGATTGAGTCCGGATTGAGACTCATGGAATCGATACCGTTTTCCACGAGGAAGCGGGCAAATTCCGGATAGTCGCTGGGCGCCTGCCCGCAGATGCCGATCTTCCTTCCATGTTCCTTCGCCGTCCGGATCGCGTTCGCGATCATTCTTTTGACGGCTTCGTCCCGCTCGTCGAAAAGCCTCGCAACCAGAGCGGAATCACGATCGAGTCCCAGCGTCAGTTGGGTCAAATCGTTTGAGCCGATCGAGAATCCGTCGAACACCCTGCTGAATTCATCAGCCAGAACGACGTTGCTCGGAATCTCGCACATGACGTATACTTCCAGGCCATTAACGCCCCTGCGCAAGCCGTGCTTCTCCATCTCCTCAAGCACTAAAGTCCCTTCTTTCGGCGTGCGGCAGAAGGGGATCATGAGGATCACGTTTGTCAGGCCCATCTCATCCCGAACGGCCTTCATCGCGCGGCATTCGAGGGCAAAGCCGTCGCGGTATTTTTCGTCATAGTATCGGGAGGCGCCGCGCCACCCGATCATCGGGTTCTCTTCTTTCGGTTCGAACTCCGCGCCCCCCAGGAGATTGGCATATTCATTCGTTTTGAAATCCGAGAGCCTGACCACGACCGGCCTGGGATAAAAGGCTGCGGCGATCGTAGCGACACCCTGCGCCAGTTTCTCGACGAAGTAGCCGGGCTTGTCGTCATAAGCAGCCGTCAACTCCCGCAGCTTTGCCTGCGCTTCATGGTCCCGGAGCGCATCGAGATGCAGTAAAGCCAGCGGGTGGGCCTGGATATGGTTGGCAATGATGAACTCGAGCCGCGCCAGCCCAACGCCGTCATTCGGAAGACTCGACAGGCTGAATGCATCCTCGGGGTTGCCGATGTTCATCAAAATCTGCGTGCGGGTGGCGGGCAGGTCATCGACAGCCAGTTCTTTGACCTCAAACGGAAGAATGCCTTCGTATACCGTTCCTTCTTCACCTTCCGCGCAACAGACCGTCACTCCGTTGCCAGTGGAGATGGCCGCTGTTCCTTTCACCGTTCCGACAATTGCGGGAATACCCAGTTCGCGTGCGATGATCGCGGCGTGGCATGTGCGGCCGCCCTGGTTCGTGACCACTGCCGCAGCTTTTTTCATGATCGGCTCCCAATCCGGATCGGTTTTGTCGGTAATCAGCACCTCGCCGCTCTGAAATTCGTTCATTCGGCCCACGTCCAGGATGACCCGGGCCTTTCCACATCCGATAGCTTCCCCGATGCTGCGGCCACTGACCAGAGATCTTCCCTTGCCGGTCAGGCGCCATGTTTTCAATACCGCTCTCTTCTTTCTGGACTGCACGGTTTCCGGCCGGGCCTGTAAAATAAAAAGCTCGTTCGTCAACCCGTCTTTGGCCCACTCCAGATCCATTGGGGTTCTTGCGCCGCGAACCTCCGAGTAATGATCCTCTATCAGACAGGCCCATCGCGAGAGCTGGAGAATTTCGTCGTCGCTCAGGGCGAATCTGGTCCGTTCATCCGGCGGAACGGGGATATTCTTCGTCAGCTTCGACCCTCCGGTGTCATAAACGAGCTTGAACTCCTTGCTTCCGGCACGCTTGCTCAAAATGGGGCGGAAGCCCTGCTTCAGTGTCGGCTTGAACACCATGTACTCATCGGGATTCACGGAACCCTGGACGATGTTTTCGCCGAGCCCGTACGAGGCATTGATGAGCACGGCGTTTTCGAACCCAGTCTCGGTATCGATCGAGAAGGCCACGCCCGAACACGCCAGATCGGATCTCACCATTTTCTGTATTCCGACAGAAAGGGCAATGCTGAGATGGTCGAAATTGTGTATCTGGCGGTAGTAGATGGCCCTGTCCGTGAATAGCGAAGCGAAACACTTATGGCAGGCATCGAGCACTGCGGCCGTACCATGGACATTCAGGTAGGTCTCCTGCTGGCCGGCAAAGCTCGCTTCCGGAAGATCCTCGGCAGTGGCGCTGGACCGCACTGCTACATCCGTGTTTTCACCGAATTGATGGCAGAGTTCCAGGTAGGCTCCGGTAATGGCGCTCTGTAAATCCGAAGGAAACGCGGTCTCCAGAATCAGCGCGCGGGCCTGCCGGGCTCTTTCCTCGAGTTGGTCCAGTTTCTGCACGTCCAGGCCATCGAACAGGGCTCGCAGACGCGGTTCCAGATTCGCACTTGCCACGAACTCGCGCCAGGCATGCGCCGTAGTCGCAAAACCATTCGGAATACGGACTCCCTGCGACGTAAGGTGCCGGAGCATCTCTCCGAGCGAAGCATTCTTACCGCCGACCAGCGGTATATCCGTGATTCCGGTATCTTTGAACCAAAGTACAAGCTCTTTCGTGCCGCTCTGCTTTTCGTCTGTTGACAAGGAGTCTGCAATCATTTCGGTTACCTCTGAATCGATCGGACGTATTCGACAAGGTCATGCTGCCGCAGATTCGATGTGGCGTCGTTCCGGCTCTGGTCATGAAGCAGGCCGCCCCAGACCGGCAGGTCCCGGGAACCATGCGCGGCCGTGATCTGATAGCCCTGAATCATTTGCACGATTCGCCGCTCCGGAAACTCACCGCCATTCCTGCGGCTGATCGTGGTCAGATCCGCCGGACGAGACTTGAGCGCCGCCGCGGCCGGCCCGTCGCCTCTTCCGGCAGCGCCGTGACACGCCGCGCAGTACATCCGGTACAGTTCTGCTCCTGTGACCGGATTGTTGCCATTGCGACCCGGGAGCGACTTCGCCCGTCGACCCTCCTGAGCGGCGATGAACGACGATGCCACAGTCATGATCGCGATCAGCAGAGTTGGTTTCACGATACGCCTCGTATTCACAGGTAGTGTTTATCGAGCATGTCTTTGGTCAGCACGCGCGAGAGGTGGCGGGCGTGGAGGATTCTGCGGTTCGCGTTCTCGATGTAATCCTCCTGCGCCCACGTGGCGCAGGACAACCCCCGCTCCTGAGCTTTCATCGCCGTGGCCGCGGCGATTCGCGACACCATCTGCACATCGTCCATTCGGGGCAGGATGGCGTCTTCCGAGATGCCGCGCTCCTCGGCGCAACGCGCGAGTTCGAGGGCGGCTGCGACGGCTATCTCGTCAGTAATCGCGGAAGCGCGCGCGTCCAGAATTCCGCGAAAGATGCCCGGGAAAACCAGCGAATTATTCACCTGATTGCAGAAATCCGAGCGGCCCGTCGCGGCGATACGCGCGCCTGCGTCTTTGGCCGCCTGTGGCCAGATCTCGGGCTCCGGATTGGCGCAGGCGAAGACGATTGCATCGCGAGCCATCGCGCGTATCCAGAGGGGATTGATCAGATCCGGGTCGGGACGCGCGAAAGCGATGCAAACGTCGGCCCTCTCCAGCGCTCGTTCGATTCCCCCGGCGATCGCCTCGGGGTTGGTCTCCAGACATACAGCCCACTTCTCACGGAACGCGCTCTGGCTATCCTCAATGTCGTGACGATTGCGGTGAAGCGCGCCGCGGCTGTCACAGGCTATGATCCGCCCGGGGTCGGCGCCGGCGGCCTTCAGCAGCCGGTACGTGGCAACGTTTGCCGCGCCCATCCCGATCATTGCAATCCGGGCGCCGGCCATCGTTTTGCCCACGAGTTTCAGCGCGTTCAGCAGGGCTGCAAGGACCACAGTCGCAGTCCCCTGCTGGTCGTCATGCCAGACCGGAATCCTCATCGTTGTCCGCAGCTTTTCCAAAATGCGGAAGCAGCGCGGCTGGGCGATGTCTTCAAGATTGATGGCTCCGAAAGACGGCTCGAGCAGTTGTACCGCGCGCACGAATTCGTCTTCGTCCTGAGTTGCCAGACAGAGTGCGATGGCGTCAACTCCACCGAGATATTTAAAGAGCAATGCCTTGCCTTCCATCACGGGAAGCCCTGCAAGCGGTCCGATATTTCCGAGGCCCAGTACTCGGGAACCATCCGATACAACGGCGATCAGGTTCGCTTTGCCGGTGAGATCGTAGACTGCAGCAGGGTTGTCAGAGATGGCGCGGCAGGGCGCCGCAACCCCGGGCGTATAGACCCAGGAAAAATCGCTCGCGCCGCTGATCGGGCATTTCGGCGCGACCTGAATCTTGCCGCGGTACAGGCGATGAAGTCGCACCGACTCTCCATCGGACTGACCTTTCTGCGCTTCGGGCGCGTCGACTATCGTTTTGGCGGGTATTCCCCGGACTGTGCCAGCCATAGTTTTGCTTTTTGATCGCAACCTTTGCGCCAAAGCTCCGTACCGGCACACAAGCCGCAAACACTGCGGTTCGGCATGGATCCGGGCGAGCATCAACCTTTACGGCATTTTGACTGACCGCCCGGTTGGGCGCTTTAGCGGTTGGATGCGTGATTCAACGCATGCGAACGGCCGCATTCAGATCCCGCGAACCGTGTGGCACACAGAGTGCTTGGGGTGTCACTTCGATGAAGCTGCTTCTTGCGACGGACGGATCGGTCCCGGCGACGGAGGCGATGGAAACAGTTCTGCGCCTTCTCGGTCCGGAGAAACATGACATCGACATTCTCTGCGTGGCGCCTCCATGGAACCGCCGGGAAGAGAGCGAGCCCAGGGCCTGGTATGAGGAGAAAGCCCGGGCCGAAGCGGCCAGGATACTGGGCTCGGCAAAGACTCTCATGGCTTCCGGTGGCAGACCGGTTGGCACGCTGCCGGTAATCGGCCCGCCTGCAATCACGATCGCGGATAAGACGGAGGAGTACGATCTCACCGTCATCGGCGCAAGGGGAGCCGGTTTTCGTACGGATGAGGGTTTGGGCGTTGTTGCAAGCCGGGTCCTGCAACACGCCCTCGGCCCCGTGATGATAGGCAGAGCGATGTGCAGCGACGAAGGGCTCCGCATTCTGGCCGCAGTCGACGGGTCGGGGGGTTCCCTGCGAGCGCTCGAAATCATCTCGATGTTCGACCTGAAATCAGCCGAGGTCTGTCTGATGTATGTAGTCGAAACGCCATGGCTCAATCTGGCAGCAGAAGGCGACTGGGCGACGGCCTCGGAAGAGGAGATGGAAGTCAGCCAGGCGGGCGTTCTCGAGAAAGAGTTTACGCGGGAATCGGACCCGATCTTCCGGCGCGCACTCGAGATTGTCGAGCGCCCCCATCTTGCCGTTAGCAGCCGGATCGAGGAGGGCAACCCCGCAAGCGCGATACTCTCGGAAGCGGAACGCGGACCATACGACGTCGTGATTCTTGGAGCCACCGGTAATCGCGATGTGAAACACCGGATGCTCGGAAGCGTTTCGAGCAGGGTGGCATGGGAAGCGCCCTGCTCCGTTCTTATCGTCCCTGAGCCGGGGGAAACCGGTTAAACCTGCGCGCCTTTACGCAATGCTGCGCGATGAGGCGCTTTCCGGCAAAAGCAAAAAACCGGGCACAGCGCTTATTACTGGCGCGTTGATTGCACAAGCCTGAATGCCATGCCTCGTTGGTTGAAATATGGTTTGTTGCTCGTCGCCCTGGTGCTGATCGTGGCCGTTTCCCTGGGGATGCACTGGTGGAGGTAATGACGGCGGTTTCGGGCGAGAGATCCGATTCCGAGGAAATCGTGTCCTGGGAACCAATCCGAAAGCACTCGGAGTCTGAGCTCATTCCGCCCAATTTCGGCGACTACGGGGAAGTCTGCGCCGGGTTTTCCTGGAGCACGATTCGACAGGAGCTGACAGGGCCGGCCGGCGATACGATGAACATCGCGCACCTGGCGGTCGACCGGCACGCGGAAGGACCATCGCGGGATAAAGTCGCGATACGCTGGACGGGTCGCGACAACACGGTCGTCGATCTGACTTATGGCAAGCTGCGGGATGAGACGAACCGCTTCGCCAATGTGTTGCGCGAACTGGGGACAGGCCCCGGAGACACGGTCGTCGCACTTGCCGGGCGCATTCCGGAGCTGTACATTGCCGCAATCGGCACGCTGAAGAGCCGTAGTGTGTTCTGCCCCCTGTTTTCCGCTTTCGGGCCGGAGCCGCTGCGCCAACGGCTGACGAAGGGCGGGGCGAAGGCCCTTGTGACCACTTCGCGGCTTTACAGGAAGAACATCTCCGGCCTGCTTGCCGGCCTGCCTGATCTGAAGCACGTTCTTCTGGTCGACGGCGACGACGTTGACTGTCGCGTGCGTTCTTTGCGGAAGCTGATGGATGCCGCGCCTGCGGAATTCACGATTCCCGCGACCGATCCCGAGGATCCGGCTCTTCTTCACTTCACCAGTGGAACGACCGGAACACCCAAAGGCGCAATGCATGTTCACAACGCGGTTCTGATGCATTACATGACGGGGAAATACGTTCTTGATCTCCACCCGGACGACGTCTTCTGGTGCACTGCGGATCCGGGATGGGTAACCGGCACGTCATACGGCATCGTCACGCCGCTCACGCTCGGCGTGACGAGCTTCGTCGACGAGGCCGATTTCGACGCCGAACGCTGGTACCGCATTCTGGAGCGGGAAAAAGTCACGGTCTGGTATACCTCCCCGACTGCGTTACGCATGCTGATGCGGCTTCCGGGCGAGCCTCGGAAGCAGTATGATCTGAGCCATCTGCGGCTGATTGCCAGCGTGGGTGAGCCCCTGAATCCGGCTGCCGTTCTTTGGGGTGAGCGGGCGCTGGGTCTGCCTGTCCATGACACCTGGTGGCAAACGGAAACCGGCGGCCTCATGATCGCGAACTTCCGTTCGATGGATATTAAACCGGGTTCAATGGGCAGGCCGCTGCCCGGCGTAGAAGCTGGAATCGTGCGACGGCTGGACAATGCCCATGTCGAAGAGATCACGCAGCCCGGAGTTCCCGGCGAACTGGCGCTCAGGCCAGGCTGGCCTTCCATGTTCCGCGGTTATCTGCACGACGAGTCACGCTACAGGCAGTGTTTCCAGAGCGGCTGGTACATTACCGGCGATCTCGCCAGCCGTGACTCCGACGGCTATTACACATTCTTCGGACGAGCGGATGACATCATCAAGACTGCCGGTCATATGGTCGGTCCGTTCGAGGTGGAGAGTGTCCTGCTCGAACACCCTGCCGTGGCTGAGGCCGGCGTCATTGGCAAGCCGGATCCGATCATCGGTGAAATCGTGAAAGCTTTCGTCGCCCTCAAGCCGGGCAACGAGCCATCTGAGGATTTGCGCCTTGACATGATCGGATTCGCAAGAAAGAGGCTCGGCTCGGTCATCGCGCCCAGGGAAATCGAGTTTCAGCCCGGCCTGCCCCGCACCCGCAGCGGAAAGATCATGCGGCGTCTTTTGAAAATGAGAGAACTCGGTTTGCCGGAAGGAGATCTTTCCACATTGGAGCCTTCTTCATGAGTGTTCAAGCCGATCTTCAGGCCGTTGCTCCTGCGGACCGGGAACGATCGATTCACTTTCTCAGACAGATGCTTCGCATCCGCCGGTTCGAAGAGAAATGCGCGGAACTGTATACAGCTGCCAAAATACGCGGGTTTCTCCATCTCTGCGTGGGCGAGGAGGCGATCCCGGTTGGGGTCATCGAGGCGCTTCGGCAGGAAGACGCGGTGGTCGCAACTTACCGGGAACACGGCCACGCGCTGGTAAGGGGCGTTTCGGCGCGATCGATCATGGCCGAGATGTATGGAAAAGTGGAAGGCTGCAGCCGCGGGCGAGGCGGTTCCATGCATTTGTTTGATGCCGGCACCAGATTCTTCGGGGGCAACGCGATCGTCGGTGGTGGCCTTCCCATCGCAGTGGGACTTGCTCTCGCGGACAAAGTGCGCAGCGAACCGCGGGTAACAAGCTGCTTTTTCGGCGACGGCGCGGTCGCCGAGGGCGAATTTCACGAATGCATGAATCTGGCGGCGCTCTGGAGGCTGCCGGTGCTGTTCGTCTGTGAAAACAACCTCTACGCGATGGGCACGCGCCTCGACCTTGCTCAAGCCGAAACAAACCTCGCCCGTAAGGCCGCCGCCTATGCCTTGAAGGCTGAGAGTGCCGACGGCATGGACGTTCTGGCAGTAGCGGCTGCCGCGGAGAAAGCCGCCGCCGCCGTCCGCGCCGGCGAAGGGCCTGTTTTTCTGGAGTGCAGGACTTATCGGTTCCGCGCGCACTCGATGTATGACCCGGAACTGTATCGCACCGACGCCGAAGTGGCGGAGTGGAAGAAGCGCGATCCCATTCCGGCTCTTGCCGGCTCGCTGCAGGGCGCCGGTGTTCTTTCAAACTCCGATATGGCGGCGCTCGAACAGGAAATCGCCACGGAGATCCAGGATGCCATTGCCTTCGCCGAGGCAGGAACTCTTGAACCGGTGGAAGATCTGGAGCGCTTTGTCTACAGCGAAAGGAGTTCCCGATGACCATCACTTATCGCGATGCCGTCCGGGAATCGATTCGCGACGCGATTCG
>CAZXCO010000805.1:0-3308 GCA_964639095.1 uncultured Solibacteraceae bacterium | reverse complement strand
GCTTGTCGTAGGGGACATCCGCTTCCGCCAGCAGAACATTCATATGTCCGGGCATGCGCCCGGCCACAGGATGAATGGCGAAACGAACGTCCCACCCGCGTTTGGTCAGAACGTCGTGCAGATCCCGGATCTTGTGCTGCGCCTGCGCCACTGCCATCCCGTACCCCGGAATAATGACCACTGTGCGCGCGTCGGTGAGAATCCCCGCCGCCTCTTCCGGACTGGCGGAGCGCACGGGACGCGCTTCCTTGCCACCCGCGCTCGCCTGCAGTTGCCCGAATCCGCCGAAGAGAACGTTCGTAAACGACCGGTTCATCGCCCGGCACATGATGATCGACAGAATGAAGCCCGACGAGCCATCGAGCGCGCCCGCGATGATCAGCAGCTTGTTATCCAGCGCAAATCCCATTGAACACGCCGACAAGCCCGCGTACGAGTTCAGCAGCGCAATCACGGTCGGCATGTCGGCGCCGCCGATCGGGATGATCATCAGCACCCCGAAAAGCAGGGAGAGGCCCACGAAAACCGGAAAAAGGTAACTCGCTTCGGGGTGAACCACCAGATACCCGCCGATGATGGCCGCGACGCCCACGATACTGAGGTTGGCCACGTTCTGGAATTTGAAGGTGATCGGGCGCGACGGCAGCATCTCGTGCAGTTTGCCGAACGCCATCACGCTGGCGGTGGTGGTCAGAAATCCCAGAAGCATTTCGAGCACGAGCGCGCCCATGACGAACCCGTGCGGCTTCA
Source organism: uncultured Solibacteraceae bacterium (assembly GCA_964639095.1). GTDB lineage: Bacteria > Acidobacteriota > Terriglobia > Bryobacterales > Bryobacteraceae > BOG-234. The sequence goes on along the minus strand of CAZXCO010000805.1, from coordinate 2,558 downwards.
TGCGATAGTATTCCGCGGTGCCGATAAGGGCCGAGGCCAGCGATCCGCAGGCCTGCGAAATCGCGGTCCTCTGCGGCACCTGCGTCATCGGCATCAGCAGCGCCACCGGGACGCCGATGGCCGACCCGAGAATCAGGCCCGCGGCGATCCACTCGTAGCTCATCACTTCGTGGCGCACGAGCGTCGCCACGACGGCCAGCAGCATCCCCACCTCGCCCGCAATGACGCCGCGGCGCGACGTCGACGGCGCGGACATCCATTTCAAAGCGAGAATGAACAGACCGGCCGCGACGATGTAGAGAGCCTGCCAGACCTGCAGATTCATTTCTTCGCCGGCTCCCGCTTTTTGAACATTTTGAGCATGCGGTCGGTGATCAGATAACCGCTGACCACATTGGTCATGGCCGACACTACCGCCACAAAGCCCAAAACCCGCGAAAGCGTGGTCGCATCCTTTTCGCCGCAGATGAGAATCGCGCCCACCACCGAGATGGAGGAAATCGCGTTCGTCAGCGACATCAGAGGCGTGTGCAGAAGCGGAGAAACCTTTCGAATCAGCTCGAACCCGAGGAACGCCGCGAGCATGAAGACATAGAAACCGAACTCGTAATTGACTCCGTTAGTCACGCGTTTGCCACTCCTGTTTCCAGCAATTGACTCACTCTCGAATTCACTACCTTGCCGCCGTGCGTCACCAGCGTTTCGCGCACGATCTCGTCATTCTGATCGATCGTGAGCACACCTTCCTTATTGACCATCAGCTTGAGCAGATTCACCACATTTGTCGCATACATCTGACTCGCGTGGTAGGGGGCGCGCGACGGGAGATTCACCGGCCCGGCGATCTGGACGCCGTTGTGAACCACTGTCTCGCCCGGCTGCGTCAGCTCGCAGTTGCCGCCGCGCTCCGCCGCGAGATCCACGATCACGCTGCCCGGCTGCATGCCTTCGGCCATCTCTTTCGTAACCAGAATGGGCGCTTTCCGGCCCGGCACCGCGGCCGTTGTAATTACCACATCCTGCTCTTTCAGGACGGCGCCCAGCAATTCGCGCTGCCGTTTATAGAACGCTTCATCCATGGCTTTCGCGTAGCCGCCCTGGCCTTCCGCGGATTCGAGATCGAGAACGACGAATTTAGCCCCGAGGCTCTCGATCTGCTCGCGCACCGCAGCACGCACGTCGTAGGCGGAGACCACCGCGCCCAGCCGCCGCGCCGTCGCAATTGCCTGCAGCCCGGCGACCCCCGCACCCAGCACGAGTACCTTTGCCGGAGTAATCGTGCCGGCCGCGGTCATCATCATGGGAAGAAGTTTGGGAAGGGTGGAGGCTCCGATCAGCACGGCTTCGTAGCCGGCGATGCTGGCCATCGAGGCGAGAGCGTCCATGGCCTGGGCGCGGGTGATTCGCGGCACCAGTTCCATGGCGAAAAAAGAGACGCCGCGCTCGGCGATCTCGACGCATTCGCGCAGAGCCGTGAGCGGTTCGCCGAAACTGATCAGCAACTGGCCGGAGCGCAGCAGCGCCAGATCGTCGCGCCCGTGCTCCGGATTCGCGCCCGGCCCGCGAGCTTGCACGATCACGCCGGACTCCTGAAATACAGTCGCGCGATCGGCGAGGCGGACGCCCCGGCGGGCGTACTCCTCGTCCGCAAATCCGGCGTTGAGTCCGGCCCCGGATTCGACGATCGTTTCCAGTTTTAATTTAATGAGGGCTTCACAGGAGCGAGGCGTCAGTGCGACGCGGCGCTCGCCCCCGAACGTCTCGCGCGGGACACCAATTAAAAGCGCTATGAGACACCTCCACGAAACAGAACATCATATCAACCAATCTCTTACCACCTGCGGAACGGCGGCGGTCACAGCTCCACCGCAGGGGCTTCCGCTCCCATCCCGATTTTGTGAAAGAATAAGGGCGAACCATCTCGAGCCATCGGTTAGTGAGGAGTAGAATGTCCCACGAAGTCGGGACTCAGCCACATGCATCCGACCGACACCGCCAATCCCGATTATTTTCATAAGGTCGTTGATTGCCAGTGGGCTTGTCCGGCCCATACCAACGTCCCCGAGTACATTCGATTGATCGCGCAGGGCCGCTACACCGACGCCTACATGCTCAATCGCGAATCGAACGTTTTTCCGGGCATACTCGGACGCACGTGCGACCGCCCCTGTGAACCCGCCTGCCGCCGCGGGCGCGTGCCAGAGGAAGGCGGATCGAAACCGGTGGCCATCTGCCGCCTCAAGCGCGTGGCCGCCGATCTGCGCGGAAACATTGAAGATCTTCTTCCGAAGATCCCTTCGGCGAAGAACGGCAAACGCATCGCCTGTATCGGCGCCGGGCCCGCATCGCTCACGGTCGCCAATGACCTGATGCCCCACGGTTATCAGGTTACGATCTTCGAGATGCTCGATAAACCCGGCGGGCTGATGCGCACCAATATCCCGTCGTTCCGGCTCCCCGAGCGCGTTTTGACGGAGGAAATCGACGCCATTCTGAATATGGGCGTCGGCATCCGCTACAACTCGCCCGTTGAAAGCATGGCCCGGCTGCTCGAGCAG
>CAZXCO010000804.1:0-3176 GCA_964639095.1 uncultured Solibacteraceae bacterium | reverse complement strand
CGTGCGCTCGTGCACGGGCCGCGCGCTCTGCTGCTCGATGAGCCATCGACCAGCCTCGACCTCTTCGCGCAGCAGGAACTGCGCGAGATCATCCGCAAGCTGGCGCAATCCGGCATCGGAATCGTGCTCGTGACACACCATCTTTCCGACATCATTCCCGAAATCGATCGCGTGATTCTGATGCGGGAGGGGCAAATCGTGGCTGACGGCCCGAAGGCGGAACTTCTGACGACCCGATCGCTGAAGGAACTGTTCGGCGTGGAAGTGGAACTTGCGCAGCGCGACGGCTACTACCACCTCTGGTGAATCAGCGGGAGCGTTTGCGGCGTGTGCAGTCGCTCACGGCGCTGCGCAGATCGCGTTCCAGCCGTCTCACGAGGAGCTTGTTATCCGCGGTCGGTGAATCGAAATAGATCCAGAGATTCCGCGCATTGCCGGGCGTTGACCACTGTCGCGTGCCGGTGACCGTTCCGTTCTTCCCCACGGTCCGCGAGACAAAATCCGTTTTGAGGTGAAAAGCGTCGCCGTCGGCGAAAATCCTGATCTGCGGCAGTCCGGCCGACGTGTCGGCCGTAATGAACCCGGGCAGCAGAGAGGCGAGATCAAAAGACCAGGTGACGACCTTGTCGTCGGAAGATCCGAACACGCCATCTCTCGTATAAACCGTGTTTGGCGTTTCGCGATGCTGGGTTTCTTTCAACTCGACCTCGCAACCTTCGATTCGCGTCACCTCCCACTTCGTCTCGCTGGACATTCCGGGAGGCTCGAAGTGATGCGTTACGGCGTTTTCGTCGATGGTCTGGCGCGCCCACTGGAGTTTCTCTTCGACCGTCTGGGCGTGCGACACTGCGACCTGGAGAAGAGCCAGCGGCAGCAGGATGCGGAGGCGCATGATTCGAATCTTAATGAATTTGCGCCTGGCGCGAAATCCCTCGTTTGTTCATAGAAAACGGTTAACCTTCGGTAAGCTCTGCCTGACGGACTGATTCGGTCGGGATTTAAACCATTGACTTCATTACACCCCTGGCGATATGATGAATCAGGACGAATTAGGTCCTTGTTCCGTGCTCAAGCTGACCAAGAAAGCGGATTACGGGTTGATCGCCCTTCGGCACCTCGCCTCCAGACCGGGAGCGACGGCCAGCACGAAGGACATTGCCGACACGTATCGTTTGCCCGTGCCGTTGCTCGCAAAGGTCCTGCAGGTTTTGACGCGGGCCGGCATTCTGCAATCGGTGGCGGGGACGAACGGCGGGTATAAGCTGGCGCGCGACGCGAACCGGATCAGCGCGCTGGAAGTCGTCCGGGCGATCGATGGTCCCGTGATTCTGACGCATTGCTTTACGGAGCACGGCATATGCGAGCAATCGGAAAATTGCACAGTTCGGGAGCCGCTGCGCCGCGTGCATGAGGCCATTCTCGAACTGTTGGACCGGTTCACGATTATGGATCTTGCGGAATCGCCGGCGGGAAAACTGACGCCGTTGCCGCCACCCCTGAATCCGCTTGCCAACGGCAGACATCAGGCACTGTAGCGCAGGTATTGACAGGTATTGAAATGAAGACGCCCATTTATCTCGACAATCACGCAACGACGCAGGTGGACCCGAGGGTTCTCGATGCGATGCTGCCCTACTTCACTCAGACTTTCGGCAATGCCGCCAGCCGGAATCATGAATTCGGCTGGGTGGCCGAGCAGGCAGTGGACAAGGCCCGGAAGCAGATTGCGGATCTGATCGGCGCTTCGGCGCGCGAAATCATTTTCACCAGCGGCGCCACGGAATCGGACAATCTGGCCATCAAGGGCGTGGCCGAGATGTACGCCGAGAAGGGCAATCACATCATCACGGCGGCCACCGAACACAAGGCGGTCCTCGATACCTGCAAAAAGCTCGAGAAACACGGCTACCGGGTCACTTATCTCCCGGTCAAGAGCGACGGACTGATCGACCTTGACATGTTCCGGGAAGCCATCACGGATAAAACCATCCTCGTCAGCATCATGTACGCCAACAACGAAATCGGCGTGCTGCAGCCCATTGCGGAAATCGGGAAGATCTGCCGCGAGAAGGGTGTTCTGTTCCATACGGACGGTGTGCAGGCCGTGGGCAAGGTTCCGGTCGATGTGAACCGCGACAACATCGATCTCATGTCGATCAGCGCACACAAGTTATACGGCCCGAAGGGTGTGGGTGCGCTTTACGTCCGCCGGAAATCGCCTCGCGTGCAACTTACGGCACAGATGGATGGCGGCGGCCACGAACGCGGAATGCGGTCCGGAACGCTCAACGTTCCGGGAATCGTCGGGCTGGGTGAAGCGTGCGCCATCTGCCAGCGCGAAATGCCCGAAGAGACGAAGCGCCTGCAGTATCTGCGCGACAAGCTGCGGAACAAGCTCGAATCCGGGCTCGATGAGGTCTATCTGAACGGGTCGTGGGAGCACCGGCTGCCGCACAGCCTGAATCTGAGTTTCGCCTATGTGGAAGGCGAATCGCTGTTGATGGGAATCAATGACGTTGCGGTCTCGAGTGGCTCGGCCTGCACCTCGGCGACGCTCGAACCGAGTTATGTATTGAAGGCGCTGGGCCTCGGAGACGTCATTGCGCACTCGTCGATCCGCTTCGGCATCGGCCGCTTCAATACGGAAGAAGAGATCGACTACGTGGCGGACAAATTGATTCACGTGGTCCGTAAATTACGGGAGCTGTCGCCGCTCTATGAAATGGCGAAAGAGGGCATCGACCTGAGCAAGGTCTCGTGGGTTACCGATTAACTTCAGAGGAGTTTTTTCATGGCATATTCCGATAAGGTTCTCGATCATTACAACAATCCCCGCAACGTGGGCTCGCTCGACAAGAGCGCGGATAACGTCGGCACCGGAATGGTGGGTGCGCCGGAGTGCGGCGACGTCATGAAGCTGCAGATCCAGGTCAACGACGCGAGCGGCGTCATCGAAGACGCGAAATTCAAGACGTTCGGCTGCGGGAGCGCCATCGCCAGTTCCTCGCTCGCCACCGAGTGGCTGAAGGGGAAGACGGTCGACGAGGCGCTTGCCATCAAGAACACCGATATCGTGAACGAGCTGAGTCTGCCGCCAGTCAAGATTCACTGCTCGGTGCTCGCGGAAGACGCGATCAAGGCTGCCATCAGCGACTATCGCACGAAGCAGGCGAAGC
>CAZXCO010000803.1:0-3829 GCA_964639095.1 uncultured Solibacteraceae bacterium | reverse complement strand
AAATACGTGTACAAAGTCTTCGGATCAGAATCCTGTGCAGAGCTGATGCACCCCAGGCGCGTCTCAAAAAAAGGGTCTTTGGGGGCCGAGAAGGGAAGAAACCACTTGTTCGTAAGCCTTAGCGGCGCAGCAGCTGTGGGTCAAGGAACTCGCTGATCAAGGGTGCAACCACCTCTGGGTGTCTGACTAACTCATGGGCGAAATTGTCGACAACACGCACAACCCAGCCCATACCTTCGAGTTCGGCGCGGTGTTCGGCTACAAGGGGTCCAATGCGAACGGTCAACCCATCCGTATCGATCACATCCTTGCTGCCCGCGAATGCCATCCGCGGCACGCGGATTTTCGATACTGCGTCGCGTTCTGGCCACTGCTCCAGTCCGCGATAGAAAGTGACCCAGTTCTTGGCTATCCCGGCGCGCTCGGCTATTGCCGCCGTTACGCGGGCCATTCCGCTATAAGGTGCTCCGAGTGGGGGCCAGCCGCCACAGATCATGGCGGTCAGGCGGTTCGTTCGAGTTGCCAGTTGTAGGCCAAGGACGCCTCCCCAAGAGTATCCATACCAGGCAAAGTGTTCGGCACCTGCCGCGTCGGCGACAGCAAGGATATCCGAGCATGCGTGGTCCGGTGTAAAGGAGCTTTCGACCGCGCGAGCATCGGCCCCGCTGGGAGGGTAGTCCATCGCGATGACGCGATACCGGTCTTTCAGCCGATCCACGTAACCGCTCATGAACGTTGCGGCGAGTCCCTGATCTATTCCCAGGATCAGCGCTGGACCAGTTCCGTGCACTTCAAAGCGGGGCGTCTTTCGGATCTGGGCGGATATTTGAAACAGGCTCGGCGCGGCACTGGCGAGGCCCAGGCTCGCAACTCGAACCAATTGTCGACGATTCATTGCCTCGCTCATTATAAAACCGGAAAGCGTCGCTCGCTAACGTCCTGAGGGAGAAATGCGTGTGCAAAATCTTTGGATCTTGCCGAGGATGAGATCGGCGTCCGCTTTCCAGATGAACGGCGTAGGCTTGCGATTGCGGCGATCCAGGTAGTCCAGCATCGCCTTTTCGAGAGATTGCACTGAAGTGTGGCTGCCGCGGCGCACGCAGCGTTCGGTGACCTCCGCAAACAGCCGCTCGACCAGATTGAGCCAACTGGCGCTGGTCGGAGTGTAGTGAACGTGGTAGCGGGGATGCCGCGTCAGCCATCGCCGGATTTGTTCGACCTTGTGGGTGCCGTAGTTGTCCATCACCAGATGGATCTCCAGATCCGCGGGGACGATCTCCTCGATTTCCCTCAAAAAGCGCAGAAACTCCTGGTGTCGATGCCGCCGGTAACAGCTGCCCAGTGCAAGACCCGTGGCCACATCGAGCGCTGCGAACAAAGATGTTACGCCGTGCCGTTCGTAATCATGTGTTTGCCTGGCCCGGACACCCGGAGCCAACGGCAGAATCGGCTGGGTACGGTTCAGCGCCTGAACCTGGCTCTTCTCGTCAACGCAGAGGACCATCGCCCGCTCGGGCGGGTTCATATACAGGCCGACGATATCCCGCACCTTCTCCACGACCTGTGGATCTTTCGACAATTTGAAGTTCTCGACTCGATGCGGCTGCAGACCGAAGGCGCGCCAGATGCGTACGATCGCTGTTTGCGACAACCCCGCTTTTTGCGCCATGAGCCGTGTGCTCCAGTGGGTAGCGTTGGCCGGCATCGATTCCAGCGTCCTGGTCACAACTTGTTCGACCTGTTCGTCGGTGATGGAGCGCGGAGCGCCGGGTCGGGGCTCGTCCAGCAATCCCCCCAGGCGCCGCGCACAAAAGCGTTCGCGCCACTTTCCCACAGTGGGCCTGGTCACCCCGAGTTTCTGCGCCACCTCGTCGTTGGTGACGCCTTCGGCGCATTGCAAAACGATCCGTGCCCGCATCGCCAGAGCCTGCGACGATTTGGGCCGCCGCGCCAGTAACAAGAGCTTCTCCCGTTCCTCAGCAGTCAGTTCCAACGGTTTCTTCGGCCTGCCAGTACGCAAGACCCAGGATCGGTCATCGAGATTATTTTGTCAACTGATTTCTAACTCAGGACATTAGCGAGGCTGCGCCTCAGACCTTCAGACGTGTGATGATCGGGCTCCCTGAAATGGGTCTATAACTGAGGCATGCGTGGCAAACCGATGGAGAAAGAGAAGCCCCGAGCGGCGCAGAGTGTGGCGGAAGTTCTGCGCGACCACGTGGTGCTGGAGCTGGAGGGGATCGACCGGATGTATCTGAACGTCTACATCCCCCGGCTGCAAACAGTCGAAGGGGTACTGGGCTTCATCCGGCGACACCGCGGCCATAAAGTGGCCTCCACCGCGATGGTGGAACCGATTACCCGCGCCTTCGTCGGCGGGATTGAGCGCTTCGCTGCTGAGAACGGAATCACAGTGGTGAACTTCGAAAAAGGGCAGCGTAAGGACGACGTGGCGGCTCGGTTCCTCGCCGGCTTCAAACAGCCGGAGGGCGTTCTGTTCATCGGTAAAGCGCAGGAAAAGTGCGGAGTCTACCGGACCGAGAAGCGACGCAATCCACGCACGGGAGTCAGCTATGCCTGGATTGTGAAGTCCACGGCTCTGGTCAACCACTATTACTTCTATTGCGTGGATCAGGACTTTGGCCCCTTCTTTCTGAAGTTCTGCTCCTACTTTCCCTATGGAGGCAGACTGTGTCTGAACGGCCATGAATACGCCAAACGGCAACTGCAGCGCGGAGGAATTGCTTACGAAGCGCTCGACAATGGTGTTCTCTCCTGCCAGAACCCGCGGCGGCTGCAGGCCATCTGCAGCGGGCTTACAGCGGCGAAAATCGACGGGCTTCTACGCAAGTGGCTGGCAAAATTGCCGCATCCGTATACAGCAGCGGACCGCAAGGCAGGCTATCGTTACGATCTTTCGATCCTGCAGGTCGAGTTGTCACTGACGCAGGTGCTGGATCGGCCTGTCAGCGGTCGCATCTTCTTCGAACAGGTGATTCGCGAGAATCTGGATATCGGGAGACCGAAGCAGGTACAACTGATTTTTGACCGATGGGTAACCAGGCGTTCGCCCGGCACGTTCCGGACCCGCGTCATAACTGACGGCGTCATTCCTTCCCTCCACGTTGATTACAAGGGAACGCGCATCAAGCAATATCACAAAGAAGGCCAGGCGCTCCGCACGGAGACAACCATCAATAACGCACGAGACTTCTATGTGGGCAAAAGGCTCTGCAACCTCGATGCATTGCGGCAGATCGGATTTCAGGCCAACCGGCGATTACTGGAAGTTGAGACGATCTCACATGACTGTATTCTGGCCGAGGAACAGTTCCAGCGCCTTCATCATTCGCTTCAGGTTGGTCAGCAGCGCGTCTCAGCCCTTCGCTTCGGCGACCGAAATGTACAAGCTCTGTGGCATGCTCTTGTGCTTTTCGATCTGCTGCCCACCGGTTTCTCCAACGGTCAGCTTCGCCTCCGCCTGGCTCCTCTGCTCGGCCTCGATTCGAAACAACTCACACCAGGCAAAATGACCTATCATCTCCGCCGTTTGCGACTGCATGGCCTCATCGAGCGCGTTCCCCACACGCATCGTTATCGTCTGACAGGCTTCGGCCTTCGCGTTGCCCTGTTCTTCACCCGAACCTACGACCACCTGCTGAGGCCCGGACTCGGCTCCGTTCTGCCAACTCTGTCGCCGCCGGCCGGTCCGCTGCGTCGCGCTTTCGACCGAATCGATCTGGAGGTTAATTCATGGATTCAGCACGCTTCCATCGCCGCCTGAAAACTTGACGCATTCAGTGCGGCTTCTTTACTTCAAGACTGCTAG
>CAZXCO010000802.1:0-6175 GCA_964639095.1 uncultured Solibacteraceae bacterium | reverse complement strand
GTCGTGCGCACCGTTGATCAGCCGGGTTGTGCGGGCGGCCGAAAAGTCCCGCGCGCGTGTGATTGCCGAAGGGGTGGATCGTTCGCGGATGGTGGAAAATCTGTGGCTGCTCGGCGTCCGGTTCATGCGCGGAAACCTCTTCGGGGCGCCGTCTCCGCGTATCTGACGCCTGTTTGAAATGCCCGCCGGCGACGCCGCGTGCCCACCGCGGCGCCGGGACGTGCGAAGCACCGGCGGCGGTCGCAGCAATGTCCTGGAAGCCCGGTGCGCTACGCCGCAGCAGGCGGTCCGAACCAGGTTGTCAGCGCGCCGGCGAGCCCCCGCTGGGTGTGGTCTCCCACCCAGGCGACATATCCGTCGGGCCGAACCAGAACGGCGGTGGGAGCCGTGACCACCCCGATTGCCGGAAGCTCCCACTTACCCACGTACTTGGCGTCGATCAACGGAACGCGATCCGCCCATTGGGTGACGTCGAATCCGCCGGGCTCGCCGAGGTTGAGGAGCACCGGCCGGCCATCGTGCAGCAGGGCGAAGACCCGCAGCGGACCGTTGGCGGTGACCAGCTCGAGATCGGGCATGCGCAGCCCGAGCAGTGGATGCCCCTCGCCGAGGTCATAATGAACGTCCAGACCCGAGATCTCGGCGGCCAATCGTCTGCGAGGCTCATCCATGCTGAAGAGCCCGGACACGGTGTCGCTCAATGCTTTCGTGCGGTCGTCCGGGCGGCGAAGCGCGACTTGCGCCATCGTGTTGCGCAGCACGCGGGCGGCGACCGGGTGGCGCTCGGCGTGGTAGGTATCGAGGAGGCTTTCCGGCGACGTCCCGTTGACCACCTGGGCCAGCTTCCATCCCAGGTTCACCGCATCCTGCACACCGATGTTGAGACCCTGACCACCCACCGGGGGATGCACGTGTGCGGCGTCGCCGGCCAGCAGGACCCGCCTGTCGCGGTATGCCGCGGCTTGCCGAGTCATGTCAGTGAACCTCGAGATCCAGGTGGGACTGTGGATCCCGTAATCCGTCCCGTAGACGGCGATCAGCGCCTCGCTGACATCGCGCAGGGTCGGCTCGCTGGCGGGTCCCACGCGCTGTTCGGTCAGCACAACCCGCACCCGCCTTCCATCCTCCAGCTTTCCGAGCGCATGGGTGCCAGGGGCGTCGTGGCGGAACCCCCATGGCGGTTCCTCGGACATCTCTGCCTCGGCGATCAACCAGCTTGTCGTCGGATCCCACCCAGGGAACTCGATGCCGGCTGCCTTGCGGATCGCACTGCGTCCTCCGTCGCAGCCGACGAGATATTCCGCTCGCAGCGACTTGCCGTGAGACAGCTCGACGTCGACGCCGGTCGAGTCCTGCGTGAAGCCCGTCACTTCACGTTCGCGATGGATCGGCACCCCCAACTCGCCGACCCAGCCGGCGAGGATGCGTTCAATGTGGTTCTGCCAGAGCCCGAGTACGTAGTTGTGGCGGGTGGGAAAGTCGCTGATGTCCAGAGGAACGTGGAAGCGCACGACCTTATGCATCTGTCCCTCGGAGAGGAAGCGCTCCGCGATTCCACGCTGATCGAGCACCTCGATGGTGCGTGAGTGCAGACCGCCTGCGCGCGAGCCGACGAGCTTCTGGCTGGCGCGCCGTTCGACAATGGCGACGTCGACGCCCGCCAGCGCCAGTTCGCCCGCCAACATCAGCCCCGTCGGACCTCCTCCGGCGATCACCACCGCATGGCCGGTCATCGCCACACTCCGGTCGGCATCACGCTGGTCGTGACCGGCACATCACATTCCTCGGCCGCCGGATGCACCGCGAGTTCCACCATCGGCTCGACGTCCCCGCGCGACCCATATGTCGACAACAGCGCTCGCATCTCTCCTCCCGTTCCAGAAGCGACTCTACGGCACGACCCGGGTCTTGCCGCAAGCCCCCCGGTGCGCGATATCCTGAAATTGGAAGGGGAGGGGAGCCTTTTCGCTTGTCCGCGGTGGATGGACAGGCCCACTCCGGGTCCGTGATCGCCGCAGCAGCGCGTTCCCTGACGAGCTCGGCTGGTCAATTACGAGACATTGCTGCAGGCATCCGCGAGCTGAACCATTGCTGCGAATACCGCCGCCTCGGTTGTAGAGAGTCTAGTGCGGAACCAGTTCGTCGCGCTCGATCCTGCCGTCCCGGATGTGAATCACGCGGTGCGCATGCAGGGCAATGTCCTGCTCGTGAGTGACGAGAATGATTGTGTTGCCCTGATCGTGCAGCCGCTGAAACAGCGCCATGATTTCGTTTCCGGTCGCACTGTCCAGGTTGCCGGTCGGCTCGTCGGCCAGCAGAATCGAAGGATTGTTGACGAGTGCGCGGGCGATCGCCACGCGCTGCCGCTGTCCGCCCGAGAGTTCGTTCGGCTTGTGGTTCATCCGTTCCTTGAGATCCACCTGCGCCAGCGCCGCCTTCGCCTTCTCGATGCGGAGGGCGGGAGGCGTGCCGTTGTAAATCATGGGCAGTTCCACGTTGTGCAGAGAGCTCGCGCGGGGCAGCAGATTGAATGTCTGGAAAACGAAGCCGATTTCCTTGTTGCGGATCCGGGCGAGTTCGTCATCCGTCATCGTACTCACCAGACGGCCATTGATGTAGTATTCGCCTTTCGTCGGCGTGTCCAGGCAGCCGATGAGATTCATCAGCGTCGATTTCCCCGAGCCTGACGGACCCATGATCGCCACATACTCGCCGCGGCGAATCTCGATATCCACGCCCGAAACGGCATTGATCGTCTGGTCGCCCATCACATACGACTTCCAGAGATCGTATGTCCGGATGACAATTCCCTCGCGCTTGAGGCGCTCGCCCTTTTCGACAGCGTCTTCCGTCAATACTTCCGCCATTTGCGATCCCTCAGGTCGTGGTTTTCGGAGCCGGAGGTTTGTTGTCGATCCTCACCGTGGCGCCGTTCTTGATTGTCCGGATCACCTGGTAAGGGCCCGTGACAATCTGATCGCCCTGCTTCAGACCGGACAGGACCTCGATGTCGGTAGCCCCGCTGATGCCTGTCTCCACTTTGCGGAATACGCCCTTCTTCTCCGCCGTAACCACGAAAACGCCGGTAATCTCTTCCTTGTTGGCCTTGACCGTCGCAGGGTCGGGATTCAGCGGCTTGTTGGGATTCGTGTCGAGATCGCCCTTCGTCCGCACAGTGAGCGCTTGAATCGGAATTCCCAGAACATTCTTGCGTGTCGCCGTCGTGATCCTCGCGGTCGAAGACAGGCCTGGGCGAATCGCGTCCGGCGGATTGTCCATCGCGATCACCACCTTGAAATCCTTCGCCTCCTGGCTTGATGTCGTACTCTGTGAGGCCGCAAGGCCGGTGGAGCGGAGAATAGCCGTGTTCCCGATCTCGATCACATGACCTGTGAACTTCTTGTCCGGTATGGCGTCCACCGAAATCTCAGCCGGCTGATCCAGCTTGATGTTGACGATATCGCTTTCGTCCACCTTCACTTCCGCTGTGACGATCGACATGTCGGCAATCGTCATGATCGTGCTTGCCGCGGAGTTCTGAATGCCGGGCACCACGGTCTCGCCCATTCGTACCGGCAGATAGGTCACGAGACCGTCGATCGGCGCCACCACGTTGTGCTTCTTCAGGATGTCGTCGTACCGGTTGAGGTTGGCCTGATTCTGCACGATTTTCCTTTGCGAAGCGACAAGCTGGGCCTTCAGCTGCGCCAGTTGCGCGCGTGCCTGCACAATGCGTGAATTCGCCTCCGCTACCGCCGCCTTCTGGCCTTCGTATGCGGCCTGGCGCTGTTCGAAATCCTGCCGGGCGATCAGACCCTGTTGAAAAAGCTGCTGGCCGCGCTTGTAATCCTTTTCGTAACGTTCCAGGTCCGCTTTGGTCTTCTCCAGAGTTGCCTGGAGCGCGGTGACGTTATCGTCGCCAGCCTTGTAGCCTGCTTCGCTCGCCGACGCGTCCGCTTCCGCCGAACTCAATGCCGCCTTTTGCGCCTGCACGTCCGCCGCCGACTGCGTCTCGTCGATGCGGGCCACGAGCTGGCCCTTCTTGACCGTGTCGCCTTCCTTGACCAGAATCGCCGTCAACTGGCCGGAAAACTCGGCGCCGATGTTGATATAGTTGCGCGGCTTGATTTCACCCGACGCGGTGACGATGCTCGTGAGGTCTTCGCGCACGACCTTGCTGGTCTGAACGGTAACAACGCCGCGGCGATTGTATTTGACACTTGCCACGACGGCGGCGGCAAGCAGAAAAAGAACGAAGACGCCTGTCAGGATCTTCCATTTGGGCTTCAAGTTTCGGACGCTCCGGTATCCAGGGGTACAACGCGATAGACGTAAATACCCGGCGTTTTGTTCGCGAGAAACTTCAGATTAACACGCGAACTGCGTAAGGGTTTGTAAATTATTGAAATATCAGAGCGTTAGCGCTTCCAGGTGACTTGCCTGGGGGCGTTCTGCTGGCATTGCAGAAATTCGGTCATGCCGCGGCCGAGATCGGTGCAGATTCCGTCAGCGGCGATACGTTCGGCCTCCGCTTTCGTGGTCGCAGCACCATCGCGGCAAAGGCTGCGGCCGTTAAACGTGACGCAGACCGTACATTTGTAGCGGGCGTTTCCCAGCGTGGAGTACGCCATCGCCGCCACAAAGATCACGATAAATGCGACGCCGATGATCACCGGCCATTTGCGTTTGGATTTCGCCATCTCGATTGCTTCCGGGCGCCTGTTACTATGCTCCCACGAAGAAGCTGCCCATCCGGCGGAACTTCTCGTAGCGCTTCTGCACGGCCTCATTCGGCGACAGCGTGGACAACTCCTTGAGCGACTTGACGAGCTGTTCCTTTACCAGCCGCGCCGCTTCATCGTGATCTTCATGCGCGCCGGCGGCGGGCTCAGGAATGATGCCGTCGATCAGGCCAAGTTTCAGCATATCGGGGGCCGCCAGCTTGAGAGCCGCGGCTGCCTGCTCGGCTTTGCCCGCGTCGCGATAAATAATGGACGCGCAGCTCTCCGGCGTAATCACGCTGTAGACGGCGTTTTCGAGCATGAAGACCAGATTCGTCACACCGAGAGCGAGCGCGCCGCCGCTGCCGCCCTCGCCGATGCAAACAGCGATCATCGGCACCGCCAGCCGCGCCATCTCCCTGAGATTGCGCGCAATTGCCTCCGCCTGCCCGCGCTCTTCCGCATCGATTCCGGGGTAGGCGCCGGGCGTATCGAGGAACGTGATGATCGGCCGGCCGAATTTGGCCGCCAGTTGCATCGCGCGCAGGGCCTTGCGATAGCCTTCCGGCTTCGGCATCCCGAAATTCCGGTAGAGCTTCTGTTTGGTATCGCGTCCCTTCTGTTCGCCGACCAGCAGGACGGGCTGGCCGTCGAGCCGACCCATCACGCTGACGATCGCCGGATCGTCGCCGAAGACGCGGTCGCCATGGATTTCCTGAAAATCCGTCAGGATGCGCTGGACATAATCCAGCGTGTGCGGCCGTTTAGGGTGGCGTGCGTTCTGGACCCGCTGCCATGGAGTCTTCTCCTCTGCAGGTCCGCCGCCCGTATCCGCCGCTGATTCCATTCCCTTCAGAATACTCAACGGCTTTTCACAATTGAGCGCCGCTCCAGCGTCCGCTCCGGCACATCGAGGTTGAACAGGCAGATGTGGTCGAGCGCCCAGAAGTTGGCCGCCGGAATTCCGGCCCCCCGGACCAGCGCCAGTTCCCGCTCCCAGGGATCGGCCGTGCCAAAGACAGGAACCAGATAACGCAGTGCCGCGCGCGGCCACCCCAGAGACGGAAAAAGTTCGATGGCCTCGCGCGCGAGATCCAGATTCCGCATCCCCGTTGCGAATGCCAGCGCTTCCACCTTGAGGAAATCCAGGCCGCTCGCAGGCTGCGTCTGCCATTCGACAGGAAGGTTCACGAACCGGTTCAGTTGGCCGCCGGACTGCGGAGCCGCCGGCGGCACGGGCTCCGGATAGTTGACGTCATAAGGCCACAGCAGCTCGCATTTTGCAGTCGGCCAGGCCGATCGAATATCCGCGAGCAGAGCGTTCACGTGGTCCCGCAGACGGTTGCGCAAAAAGAGCGCATCCGCGCCGCCGTTCACCGAAGGATCGTCGTTCGCGGTCAGGAACGTGTGCAGCGGCCGTCCGAGCGCGGCCTGAGCGGCGGCAACGGTCTCGT
>CAZXCO010000801.1:0-1732 GCA_964639095.1 uncultured Solibacteraceae bacterium | reverse complement strand
GCGAACTTGTTCGCGCTCGGATCATTGCACCAGTTCGGATCGCGGTTACTGCGGATCTTGGAGGTCATCCAGACCCGGCCCTTGCTGTCGATCATCGGGTTATGCGGATCGGCGGGATTGTAAGGCGGATTTGACCACAGGTGCTCGTTGCCCCAGAAGAGCGACGGGCGGTTGGGCGCCGGGAAGCGCGAAGGAACCTTGTCCTTGGGTTCGCGCGTCGGAATGTCGAGCGAGTAAGTGCTGTTGGTGGCCTGATCCATGACGACAAGCTGGCCGTGTCCCGCGCTCACTGCGTAGTTCGGGCCACCGCCGTTCACCGTCGGATGATTCTTGTCGGTCGAAATCTGATCGTGCATGAACGAGTGGTCGTCGCCTACATCCCACAGAGTCGCCACGATGTCCCGCTCAATGCCGGTGGGGCGCGGAGGTGCAGGCGGCACTTCGCCCTTTTCGATGCTCTGGGTCCAGTCCGCGAGCGCATGCAGCGTCGGATCCTTACCCATCTGTCCCAGCAGCGAATACATATTGGTGCCGCGAACGCCTGTGCCCAGGCGCCATTCCCAGGCTTCCGTATCGGTCTTGAGTTCCGGCTTCGCGGCGAAGACGTGCTTGGTGTCGCGAGTCAGCGCATTTCCGAGCTGATGGCAGAAATTGCATCCTGATTTCAGGGAATTGATCCAGTGGTTCTGATCCAGCATGCCGCGGCCGAGGCCGTTGCCGTCGGGACCGGTTCCGGGGAAGAGATTCTTCGCCGGGGGTTCCAGCATCGACAGCCAGTAGTCGCCGGGATAGGCTTTTGCCGCTTCCTGGGGAGTCTTCGCTGTGTGCGCCTTGAGCGTCAACGGGTTCGCGGTGGGTTTCGAATCGACAGGGGTGGAATCCTCCAGACCGTAGCCCCGCACCCAGACCTTGTAATTGGCGTCGGGGAGTTCGGGAAGCATAAAGCGGCCCCGATCGTCGGTCACAACGATCTTGATGAGCTGAGTCGGAAGGTCTTTGGTTTCGGCGATGACCCACACACCGGCTTCCGGACCCTTATCGCCCTGCACGACTCCCCCGATGTAGCCGGGCGGGCTCACGTAATGCGACGTGGTCTTCTTTTGCTGCGCACGGCCCGGCAGCGCCAGAAACATGGCACCCAGGCCAATGACCCCTGTACACAGCAAGGAGGCCGTGATCCTGGAGTGGATGATTTTCATTGAATTCTCCTCATGAAATACTTCCGGGCGAATTGCCGCCTGCTCTGAAAGAAGACACTGGCGAAGAAATGCCCAGACCAGTATATTAGCGCCCCTATTGTCACGCAACCGTGCAAAGGCCCGTCAATTTTATCGCCTGTGATAGAGTGCAAATTTCAGGGAGCTGTCGTGCGCGCTCATTTCACGCTGATGTTCAAGCCTCGACGAAACACCTTGATCCTGACCTGTTTCGCACTCGCCGTCGCTCTGCCCAGCGCCATCGCGTTTCAGTCTGCGCCTGCGGCCAAAAGAACCACTGGCAAGACCGGAATAAGGAAGAGTCCGGGCGCCGCGGTGCAGAAGATCATCGACGAGGAACTGCCCGACGACGACGGCTACATCAATCCTCCCCGGCCGCCCGTTCGTGAGGTCACCGGCCCGCCACCCAGGCCCGGCGACCTGAAGACCAATCCCAAAGACGCGCTGCATTATGTCTGGATCCCGCCGGGCAAACTGAGAATCGGATGCTCACCGGGTGACGACGAGTGTTATGA
>CAZXCO010000800.1:0-19990 GCA_964639095.1 uncultured Solibacteraceae bacterium | reverse complement strand
TGCGGAAGCTCAATGCCCGCGCGCATCATCACGTCGATCAGGCGCTCTCCTTCCCGAGCCTCGGTCTCCAGGCCATCGACGGAAATCGTGATGTGGTCCGGCGCATTCATGCGGCACGTCCTGAGGGCCAGTTGGCGATTTCGTCCAGATCTTTCGGAATCAGTTGAAGGTCGGCGGCAGCCGCGACTTCCCGCGCCTGTTTCCCGGTCCGGACGCCCACGATGGCCCCTGTCACGGCCGGGTTCGCCAATGTCCAGGCGATGGCAATCTGGCCTGGCCCAACACCATAGCGGCTCCCGACTCTGCGCAGGACCTCAACCAGCTCCAGATTCCTCGATAACAGTGGCTCCCTGAAGTTGGGATTGTTTCGGCGCCAGTCGTCCTCGGGGAGATGGGCAATGCGGGCTGGCGTCATCGCGCCGCTGAGCAATCCTGAGTGCATGGGCGAGTAAGCGAGCACTCCGATCTGCTCGCGTTCCGCAAAGGGAAGAATCGCAGGCTCGATCTCTCGCGCCAACAGGGAATACGGTGGCTGGAGGGATGCGACGGGCCCCACCGCCTGGGCTCTCCTCATTTGCTCCACGTTGAAGTTCGAGACGCCGATATAGCGGATCTTTCCTTCGCTCCGCAGATCCACCAATTCGCGCATGGCTTCCTCAATGGACCCTGGCGATGCGCTTTCCGGCTGTCCCTTCCAGGCCGGCCAATGAATCTGGTAGAGATCGATGCGATCGATTCCGAGGCGCCGCAGGCTGCCTTCTGCCTCACGCCGTATCGAAGCGGCCTGAAGATTGTGAGTAATGTTTCCCTCCTGGTCCCAGGTCAGGCTGCATTTTGTGAACACGCAGGGCGGCTTCGCGAGCCCCCGGATGGCCTGACCCACCACCTCCTCGGAATGTCCCAGACCGTATACGGCCGCGGTGTCGATCCAGTTCAATCCGGCATCGATGCCGGCATGGATTGCCTCGAGCGAGTCCTTGTCGTCCTGGGGTCCCCATCCAAACTCCCACTTACCGCCGCCCATGGCCCAGGCGCCGATCCCCACTCGCGTAATGCGCAGGTCGCTTCTCCCGAGTTGCCGCAGCTTCATAGTTGAAACCTCCATTTCTTGTCCAGATTGCTTGCCGGCCTGCCGGAACAGGCTCAAAAATCTACAGCCCAAGCTCGCTCAAGCCGGGGTGCTCCGGCGGTCGGGTACCCGGAGGCCAGTGAAATTTACGCTCCTCCTCCGTGATACGAAGATCGTTGATGCTGGCATGCCTCTTTCGCATCAAGCCTCGCGCATCGAACTCCCAGTTTTCGTTGCCGTAGGACCGGAACCATTGGCCCGAGTCGTCATGCCATTCGTAGGCAAACCGCACGGCGATCCGATTGTCGCCAAAAGCCCACAATTCCTTGATCAGCCGGTATTCCAACTCTCTTGACCATTTGCGTCTCAGGAATGCGACGATCTCGTCGCGGCCTCTCAGAAACTCCGCTCTGTTCCGCCAGATGGAGTCTTCGGTATAGGCCAGAGCAACCTTTTCAGGATCGCGAGAGTTCCAGGCGTCTTCTGCCGAACGGACCTTTCGTACGGCTGTCTCCTCGCTGAAAGGCGGCACTGGCGGTCGCGCTGGAGAGGGAACAGCTTGTGTTTTAGCGTCTTGCATGAGTGGCTCCCGTCAACAGAGTCCAGCAACCCGGATTCCGCCAGGGCGGCGGTTGATTCCACGCCGGATAACCCCGGAGTTCGAATGACGAAAGCCTCTGCGCATGTCACTTGACGGTCAGCCTGTTCAGGTTCCGACACCTGCGCGGCACAAGAGTGATGTTGCGGGCTGATTTCAGAGGCCCATCGAGACGGACAGGTGCTTGCAATCCGTAAAGACGACGTGGGGCGTCCAGGTCTTGCCAGGGAGACCGGAGTAGCCCGGCCTCAGGCAAACGAACCACCGCCCACCGTCAATTTCAACGCTGCATTTGAAAGGCACTAAGTATGAGATTTGTCGTCCTGTCCGTTCTGACTATATCCCTGGTATGTTCGAGCCGCGCCGCCTGTTCTTCGTCGGTCCGGCCGGGGCCGCGAGAGCACGCACTCGACGATCTCAGGTCAGCGGCCCTTGCCTATTACGGTAAAGGCCAACTCCCAGAAGCGGCCAGCTGCTACCGTAGTGCGGTCGAAAGCGCACGGGCTCTGGGCTTGCTCAACATGGATTCCACCAGCGATCTCCGCAACCTGGGTGCGCTCCTGGAAGAACAGGGCAGTTACGGCGAGGCGTCTCAATATTATTCCGACGCCCTGGCGCTGCTCAATAAGCTGGGACAAAACAATTCAGTGACAGCTGGAGAGGTGTATGAACAATTGGCCGACCTGCAGTCCCTCGAAGGTAAGTTGCCTGATGCCGAAGCCAGGTATAAGGAGGCAATTACCCGGCTCGATCACGCCTCCGGACCTGAAAGCATTCACACTGCTGAGGCGAAAAGGGATCTGGGGCGCCTCTATCTGGAGTTGGGGAAAATGCGCGAGGCGTCGAGGCTGGCAGCCAACGCGCGCCGGATTGCCGAGAAGGCCGTTCCCGGAGGTGACCCGAGACTGATCGATTTTCTGGATCTGGAAGCCGCCGTCCTGTGCGATACCGGAAAATATTCGGCTGCGGAGCGAAAGTGGCAAAGCGCTGTGGAAATTGCGGAGCAGGCTTACGGACGAGGGTCACGGAAGTCGTTCGGACTGTTGCTCCACCTGGGACAAATGTATTGGCTCCTGGGAGACTTTGAATCGGCGGAAGAAATGCTGGATCGTTCCCGCGCCGCCGAGAGCGAAGTCGTCGGTTCGGATCCGATCGACCGGGCACTGATTATGAGCCTCCTGGCGGATACATATGCCCATCGGCAAAAGCACGCTGAGGCGGAATCGCTCGCCACTCAAGCCGGCGAGGACGCGGAGAAAACCTGTAATGCAACCCCGCTATTGTGCGGCACCCTCCACTCCGTGCTCGGCGACTACTATATGCTGACCAGGCAGTGGGCACAGGCGGAGCGTCAGTACACGTCCGCACTGACGCTGCGCCAGGCAGTCCTGGGAGAGCGGCACCGCCTTACGGCAGAATCGCTCAAGTCTCTTTCCAAAGCGTTCCGCAAGCTCAAGCGAAAAAAGGAAGCCCGCAATCTCGAGGCAAAGGCGACTCGTATCATGGCCTCTCTGCGGGACCCCTATCTCGATGGCGCGAATACAGTCGATGTCCGGGCTCTGCGATCCAGGTAACCCTGACAAACGCGTCGCAGCGCCCGCGATCCCGCCATCCTCAGCACAATCACAACTGAGGTAGTTGGGTGCGATCCCAACCGCCTCCGAGGGCTTTGATGAGCAGCACACTCGCATCCATCCGCCGGCGAAGTATGTCGACCGCAGTGCGCTGGTTAGTGAGAGCCGTGGTTTGCGCCGTGATCACCTCAAGATAGGAATCCACCCCTCCCTTGTAGCGGTTGGTGAAGATGCGCAGGGATTCATCCGCGGCAGCGACGGCCTCCCGCTGCTGCGCGGCTTCCCGCTCCAGGATCCGCAGGGCCGCGAGGTTGTCTTCCACCTGCTGGAATGCCGTCAAAACCACTTCGCGATAGTTGGCCACCAGGGTATCGTAATTGGCCACTGCCGAGTCCAGGGTTGCCCGGCGGCGTCCTGCATCAAACAGAGTTTGTACTGCCGACGGACCCAGTGCCCAGAAGCGGCTGGGCCAATTGAGCCAGTTCAAAATCGAGGTTCCCTCGAACCCGCCGGATGCCGACAGGCTTACAGTCGGAAAGAAGGCAACCCGCGCGATCCCGATCTCCTCGTTGCCTTCCGCCACGCGGCGCTCGGCGGCGGCAATGTCCGGACGCCGTTCCAATAACTGCGATGGCAATGCGACCGGAATCGGCGGCGGCGCAGTGTTCAGGGGCGCCGCCGGAAGGCTGAACTCCGCGGGCGGCTTGCCGATTAGTATCGCGATCGCATGCTCGAACTGCGCGCGCTGCACCGGAACGTCGGTTGCCTGGGCCTGGGTCGTTGCCAGTTGCGTTTTTGCCTGGGCCACGTCGGAATAAGCTGCTGCACCGCCCTCGTAACGGTTCATCGTCAGTTCCAGTGCTTCTGCATATGCTTTTACCGTGTCATTCAGCAGCCTCTCCTGTGTGTCGGCCGCACGAAGCTCAAAATAGTCAAAAGCGAGTTCCGCCTGGAGGCTCAGCCGGGCTGTTTCCAGGTCCGCCGCGCTGGCCTGCGCTTCTTCGCGGGCCGCGTTCACGGTGCGCCTGACTCGCCCCCAGACGTCGAGTTCATAGCTAAGGTCGAACGGCAGGACAAAGTCGCCGGTGCTTGTGCCTCCCGCACGCGGCAAAGGCTGCCGCGCCGATTCATGGATCGACGCAATACCGGGGCCTGTCGTGATCGACGGGTACTTCGAGGCGCTGTTGAATCGAATCGCCGCGCGCGCGTCCCGAAACCGCCCTTCCGCGGCCTTCAAATCCTGATTCGACACCGTCACTTGCTCTTCGAGTTCGTTCAGGCGCGCATCGCGAAACAGTTCCCACCATTTACCGCGCAATTCGCGATCGGAAGGCTGGCTGCGTTTCCAATCGCTGGACTCTTTGAAGACCTGGGGCGGCTGCTCCTTGAACGCTGGAGGGACAGGCGCCGCCGGCCGGCTGTATCGCGGCCCAACCATACAGCCCGGCAGCAGCAGAACAAGGAGCACCAGCGGCGCAAAGCGGGACATCACCTGGCTGGTTTCCTGATTTTGACCGTATCGCCATCGAGCAGTGAATCTGATGGGTTGACGACAATCGCATCTGTCGCTTGCAGCCCGGACAAGACCTCAAGTTTGTCTCCGTAGTCCCGGCCGACCGTGATCGGTCTGAGAGAGACGCGGCCGTTATTTGCGACGGCAACTCGAAGACCCTCCGAACGGAACAAAACAGTATCGGAAGGTATGACCACCGATCCCACTGCCGCCGGAAGTTTCAGATGCACGAGCATGTACGCTCCCGGGAGCAGTCTGGAATCGCGGTTGTCGACATCCACCTCCACCAGCAGAGTGCGGGCCGCGGGATCGATGGCCTTCGAGTTCCTGACCAGGACTCCTCGAAAGACCTGCCCGGGAAACTCCTGGAGCGTGAGCGTCGCGTGGGCGCCGGAGACTGCGGCTCGCTCATACACTTCCGGAACAGCCACAAACACCCGGAGCGTCTGGATCGCGGCCAGATGAAACAACTCTCTTCCCGGTGTAGTCGCGGCCCCTGCATTAATCAGTGCGCCGACGTCCGTGTTCCGGGCTGTGATGACTCCGTCAAACGGAGCATAGATCTTTTCGAACGACTGAAGTTCTTCGAGGCGGCGTACGTTGGCCGCGTTCGACTGGACTATCGCCTGCTGCGCCAGTTCATTGGCGACCGCCTGATCCGTTTCCTGCCTGGAGACTGAATTGGACTTCAAAAGCGTTTGCCACCGTTCGGCAGTGATGGTGGCCAGACTGTGATTCGCCCGCGCGGTCTGCAAATCGGCCCGCGCCTGCCGCAGTTGCTGATCCACTTCGGGGGTTTCAATCTCGGCCAGCAGTTGCCCCTGCTGAACATAGCTGCCGATATCGAAGTACCAGCGCTTCAGATAACCATTGGTCCGCGCGTAAATCGGCGCATCCACGAACGCCTGCGCTGTGCCCGGCAACACGATCTCGGCGCGGGAAGCGCCGCGCGTGGGATGAACGATTTCGACGACCGGGGCCGCGCTCTGCTCCGTGGTGCGGACGAGCGTACGCGCACTCACCTGCCGGGCGTGAATATTCGAATACACCATCCAGCCCAAAATCGCGCCCGGAACCAGAACCGCGATTGCGAAGCGCAAAATGCTGCCGGCGCGGCCAACCTTCACGCCGGCTGCAATCTGCGGCCGGTCCTCGGTGGGCGTCATCTCCTGTATCTCCTGTGCATGAAGCAAAATACTGAAGGAACGAAAAACAGCGTGGCGAGCGTGGCGCAGGTGAGCCCGCCGATAACCGCGCGTCCAAGTGGCGCGTTCTGTTCGCCACCTTCCCCCAGTCCGAGAGCCATCGGAATCATGCCGATGATCATTGCCAGGGCTGTCATTACGACAGGGCGGAAACGGGCGAACCCGGCTTCAATGGCTGCTTCGACCGCGCTGCCGGTCTCGGAAAGCCGCTCCTTCGCAAAAGCCACGACCAGAATACTGTTGGCCGTCGCCACGCCCATGCACATGATGGATCCCATGAGCGCGGGAACACTCAGCGTCGTGTGAGTAAACAACAACAACAACACGATGCCCGCGAGGGCCGCCGGAAGAGCGGTAATGATGATGAACGGGTCCAGCCAGGACTGAAAATTGACCACGATCAGCAGGTAGACCAGAATGATGGCGAATCCGAGCCCGGCGACAAGGCCGGTGTAAGAGCTTCTCATCGTCGCCAGCTGGCCACGAATCCTGATGAAGCTGCCGCGCGGCAACTGTTTCCCGTTTGCGTCAACCAGCCGGGCGATATCCCGTCCAACCGCGCCCAGGTCGCGATCCTGCACCGCGCCGTAGATATCGACGACGCGCCGGATGTTGTAGTGTGACAGCACCTGCATTTCGCCGGTTCGTGTGATCGAGGCAACGTCGGCAACGATCCCCTGATTCCCCGTGGCCGCGGCAGTAATCGGCGTGTTCTCCAGTTCCTGAAGCGAATGGATGTCGTACTGCGGTGTCTGTTCAGCCAGCACATACTGGACTCCGTTCTGCCAGTTCAGGAAAAATGTCGGCGTGGTTTGGAAGCTCCCGCTCAACGAGATCAACATGGCGCTGGAAACATCCCGCTGGGTAAAGCCGCCCGAAGCTGCCCTGGTCCGGTCGACGTCGATGTGAAACTTCGGATAGTTGAATGCCTGGTTTACCCGCAGATCCACCAGGCCAGGAACATGCCGCAATTCGCTGAGCAGGCGATCCGCCGCTCGGCGGTTGCCGGCTATGTCGGATCCTTCAATCTGGACGTCCACCGGAGCTGGCAGGCCGAAGTTCAGGATTTGCGTGACGATGTCAGGAGGCGGAAAATAGATGACCACTCCCGGGAACTCGTCGCGGAGCCGCTTGCGCAGATCACGCACGTATCCGGCCGTCGGACGATGATCCCGCTTCAGTGAAACAATGATGTCCGCGTCACCGGCCCCGATGACTCCGGAGTTGCTGTAGACGTAGTTGATATAGCTATAGGGCAGACCGATGTTGTCAATGATGGTGTCGAGTTCCCCGGCCGGAATCAGCCGCCGTACCGACCGCTCTACCAGGTCGCACAGACGTGCGGTTTCTTCAATCCGGGTGCCGGTTGGCGCACGCAAATGTAAGATGAATTCGCCACTGTCACTGGCGGGGAAAAAGTCCTCACCCAACCACGGTACGAGTAAGAACACCGAGCCGCACACGGCCAGCACCGCGGGGATAAACAGAGCGGGGCGCCGCACAACTCCGGACAGCGTGTTCTGGTATCCTCTGCGAACCCGCTCGAACCCTCGTTCGAACGCCTTCTGGAATCTCACCAGCGGATTGCGTGAACGCCCTTCGGATTCCTTCCGCCGCAGCAGGTACATGGCAAGCGTGGGAACCAGTGTTCGCGACAGCAGGTAAGACGCGAGCATCGCGAAGGCCACCGCTTCCGCCAGGGGCACGAACAGATAATGCGCCGCGCCTTCCAGGAAGAACATCGGCAGAAAGACAATGCAAATGCACAGCGTCGATACCAGAGCGGGCACCGCGATCTGCGCAGCGCCCTGCACAATGGCATCGCGCACATCTTTCCCCTCTTCGAGATAGCGTTCGATGTTTTCGATCGTTACTGTCGCATCATCGACCAGGATGCCGACAGCCAGAGCCAGCCCTCCCAGAGTCATGATGTTGATCGTCTCGTGCAATGCGCTGAGAACGATAACCGAGGTAAGAATCGAGAGGGGGATCGACACGACGATGATCAGGGTCGCTCGCCAGTTCCCCAAAAACACCAGAATCATGAGGCCCGTCAGGCACGCGGCGATCACCGCCTCGCGAACCACGCCGGAAATCGCGGCGCTCACGAATATGGACTGGTCCACTACCGGCTGAATCTTCAACTGGGGCGGAAGCGTAGAGGCAATCTGCGGAAGCCGCTCGCGGATCCCCCGGACTACGTCCAGCGTGGAAGCATCGCCGGCTTTCACAATCGTCATGAGCGTGCCCCGGCGCCCATCGTGGCGTACGATGTTGGTTTGAGGGGCGAATCCGTCGCTCACCTGTGCGACGTCCCGCACGTAAATGGTGGAACCATCCACGACCTTGATCGGCAGATCGTTCAGTTCTGCGACTTTTTTGGGACTCGCATTGAGATCGACATCGTATTCGAATTGTCCGATTTTGGCAGTCCCCGAAGGCAGGACGAGATTCTGCGAGTTGATTGCCGTAACAACATCAACCGGTGAGAGCCCTTTGGATTGAAGCAGCGCCGGATTCAAATTGACCATCACCTGGCGTTGCTTGCCGCCATACGGATACGGAATCGATGCTCCCGGGACGGTGACGAGTTGCGTTCTGAGGAAGTTGAGCGACAGATCGTTGAGTTGCGTTTCGGAGAGCCCTTGTCCGGAGAGGGCGAGCTGAAGTATCGGAACCGTGGACGCGCTGTAATTGAGGATCAGTGGCGGCAACGCACCGGCCGGCAACTGGCGCAAAATAGTTTGCGCAATCGCTGTGACCTGAGCATTGGCTCTGTCGATGCTTGCGTCGGGCTGAAGGAAGATCTTTACGATCGCTTCACCATTGATGGTGGTGGATTCCAGGTGCTCGATGTTGTCCACGGTTGTTGTGAGGACGCGCTCGAAAACTGTCGTGAACCGCCCTTCCATCTCCTCCGGATTCAGCCCTGTGAATGACCACACCGCTGCGATCACCGGGATATCTATCGATGGAAAAATGTCGGTGGGTGTTCGAAGAATAACCAGGGGACTGAGAATCAAAATCAATAAGGCCATAACGATGAACGTGTATGGCCGATCGAGAGCAAGCTTGACAATCCACACTCGGGACCTCTGCGATGCAAACGCGATTTGGGCGCAGACGAATCTTCGCTGTCAGCGATGTCTCCGCCTGTCTGTTTTGATGAGGAAATCGTGTCGAGGTTGCAGGCTTGTTCGTGAAGTGCAAAGGAGAGCGGACCCGTGACGCTCTCCTCCTGCCTCATGACGGTTACTTTTTGCCGAATCGCAGGACAACTCCAGCCGAATAGCGCAGATCGTTCTGGAAGTTGAGCCGGTCTGTGGCGAGGTCGGGGACTTGCGCCATGAGATACTCGACCTGGATCGGTTTGAAAGCAAGAAAGTTTGTCAGTGCGATGTCGATTCCGCCGCCGGCCGCGGTGGCAAAACCGTTGCCATCCGGTGACACTGTAGTTCCATTGACACTGGTATCCGCCGAGGTTCGCGCACCACCAAACAGGAACTGCACATACGGATTGAAGCGGGAAATTCGCCAATTGAAGCGTGGTCCAAAAAGATACGTGAAGGTCGTCGAATTCTCGAGCAATCCATGACGTGCCCCGTTGTGATATGCGCCGAAGTCGGCAACCAGTCCGACAATGTGGTTCCAGTTGTAAGTCACATAGCCGGACCCTCCGTTGCTTGTCAGTTGGCGCTGTCCCTCCGGCGACGTCGCGTGGACGAACGAATAGTTAAGACCTACTTCAACTATTGGTGTTGCCGGATTCTCCTGCGCGGATGCAAGTGCCGCGACTGCGAGTGGTACGGCGAACAAAGACACGAAGCGATACATTCAATTTCTCCTCAAAGCGAGAACTCTGTTCCCGCCCGGTCTCGGGAGGGCAAGCTCATAACCAGAGCCAACCCGCTGTTTTTCAAAGGCGATTACGCCCTGGGTTGCGAAACTGTGACGCCTGGTCGACTCCCGGTGTCAAACTCCCCGCACCGAAAACCCGACGTGTTCGAGAGCGAATCCTGGCATGGCGTCAGATCAACTGTCGAAGCGGTTGCACGGGGACAAGCGCGGCACTCAACGAAGTCGAAGCCGGCCGGAGCATGAACCTCAGAACAACTCCCGGGCGCCATCAAAACTGAAATGTTTGATTCGCGTCTCAGGCCAGTACCACAGGCCCGGCGGGCGGGAAGCAGCTATCGCAACGTTGCGAGATATTTGACGATCGCCTCGGCGTCGTCCGGACGCAGCCGGTATGGAGGCATGGGAGGCGATGCGATCCTGCCGGCCGGGTCCCGGCCTGTTTCGAGATAGCGCAGCATTCCCTTTTCGCTCCATTGCCGCCAGAGCGTGCCGCCGGACGTGATATCGGGTGCGGTTATCGACGACCTTCCGCCGGATTCCGGCGCAAAGTTCAGCTTCGCGCCTTTCAACCATGAAGACCGGTCAAACTCTCCGCTGGCCAGCCGCCGTGTATGGCATTCCTGACACTGCGCCACCTCTTCGGTCAGATACCTTCCGCGGTCAATTACGCTTTTCTGCGCGTGAGCGGGAAACACGCACGCAACAAGTATCGCGGCGCGTAGTAATTTGGTGCAGGGCGAGAGCACGTCCGTCACCCGGCAGATGAAGCGCCGGAAACAGCCCTCAGTAATTGCAAAGGCTTTCAACGACTTCCATGAGGGATGGGATTCCGTCCGCCCGGCGGGTTCCGCCACATCGCGCAGCCGCTGTGCCACTTTGCTCAGTGAGCATCCGGCAGGGCATGAACCTGCGAGGCACGAAGTCATCGCCGCGTTCTCACTCTCATGCCCGGCTTCAGTTCGCTTCCCGGATGAAGAATGACTTCGGTTCCAGGGGCGATGCCCGTGAGAATCTCGGCTTCAAGCGAGTTTCTGTGACCGATTTCGACGAAACGCTGAACGGCATGCTGCTCCTCGACTGCGAACAGGCTCCACGACTGCCCGGAGCGGAACAGTGCACTTACCGGCGCCTTGATCACGTCCGAACCTTGCCAGAGTACGATGCGCGCATCGACGCGATAGCCGTCGCCGAGGCCGTCCGGTGAATCCACGAAATCGACCACGACGTTAACCCGCTGCTCTTCCACACCGAGCGCGGAGACTTTCGTATATCCATAGGGCTCCACCAGACGAACACGGCCACGAAGGGGCGCTGCGCCTCCCCAGTTCTCGATCCAGACCGGAGCCCCATCCCGGATCTTCACCGCGTCGGTCGAGAGCAGGTCAACCACAACTTCGATGTGTTTCGGATCGCTCAGAACGACCAGGGGCGTGCCCGCCGCGACCACGCGTTCGCTCTTTTCCAGAATTCGAAGGACCCGGCCGGGAGTGGACGCCCGGAGAACCAGGGCTTTACCCTGTTCGCCGCTCCGCGCCTCAAGAGACATCAGGCCGGCTTCTGCCCGCTTCACCTCAGCCGCGGCGGACTGGACGCGGAATTCAGCCGACTCCAGTTCTTTCGCCGCAGCCTCTTCATGCGTCCCGGCCTGTTCCAGCTCCTGTTTCGATATGATTCCGCTTTTTGCAAGTTCTTTTGCGCGCCTCAGATCGCTCAGCGCCTGATCGTGATCGGCGACGCGGCGAGCCACCTGTTTTTCGGCCTCTCGGCGGAGAGCTTCCGCTGATTGAATCTGCGCGCGCAGTTCGGCAGCCTCGCGCGGATCAATCGGAAGCGGCGTAATGATCGCAATGGCCGTTGCCAGGCTGACAGCATCGCCCTCGTGCAGATCTATCCGCGAGAGTTTCCCGGCCACCGGTGAAGCAAGCGTGTACCGGTCATGAGCTCGCGTCTCCCCGTCTTCGTCGATCGTCACCTCCAAAGGCCCTCGCGTAACGCGCGCTGTTTCCACACTGACCGGCTCCGGACGAAATGCGAACGCCACAACCAACACGATGCCTGTAATGGCTGCAGCAATGAGGGCGCGTCGGGCTGTTCGTTGCATGTGGGCTATTCCCTGCTCTTCAGGACTTCTGTCAAATCCATATGGCGCAGCTTCCGCGCGACCACGAGGCCGGAGAGAACGGCGGCGGCCACAACGACGATCGCCGAAAACGCGTAGGTTCCGGCATTCACCACCAGCGGCAACCGGAACAATTCCCGCGAGAAAAACCGTGACAACAGTGCGGATAATAGAAACCCGAGCGTGAAGCCGGCGGGAATCGAGGCAAGCGTCAGCAGCGCTTGTTCTCCGAGGAGAATTCCGGTCACTTCCCCGCGGGTAAAGCCCAGAACCCGGAGCGAGGCCAGCTCATTGCCTCGTTCTGACAACGCTATGCGCGCGCCATTATAGACAATTCCGAAAGCGATGACGCAGGCGAACGTAACCAGAAAGGCCGTCGAGATCCAGATGGAGTCCCCGAACGTTTTCCAGAAACTCGCCAGAGCCGCCTCCCGCACGGCGACTCCGCTGATTGAAGGCATATGCTTCAGGGTTGAGTAAAGTTCCGGCGCCACCTTTGAATCGACTTTGAGGTATGCGCCCGACAGTGTGTCTCCCTCGCGCATCAATCGATGCATAGCGGACAACTGCATGTAGGCGCCCAGCCCTACTGGTTCGTCAGCAAGCGCCGCAACAACAGTCCGGCGAACCGGCCGTGTTGCGTCCAGAACCTCGACCGTGAGAACGTCCCCCGGCCTGGCTTGAAGAATCTGCGCCAGCTTCGTCGTCAGCACGAGACCATCCGGCGGCAGGTCGATGGGCTGGAGCCGCTCATCAACCGGGCGGCGAAGATTTCCGTCTGGCTGGAGACCGAGCAGGGCCACCCGGCGCGAACGATTCTCCAGACGCAGCCGGACCGGAATCTCGCGGTAGGGCTCAACCCGCATGACGCCCGGCAGGCGCTCCAGGTCATGCCGTGCGCGCGCCGGGCGGCTCTCCTGGAACACGACGGTGACATTTTCACGCTGGATGACATGGAACTGGATCCACACGAGGCGGTTCACGGCATCGATGGCAAACCGGCCCGAGACCACGATGGCAACGGAGAGCGCCACCGCGACTGTCGAAAGGAACGCACGCCAGCGACGGCGATCGAGGTTGCGAACGATCATACGCGAGGCCGGACCCAGCACCCTTCGCAGCCCGAACGACTCCACGATTCCCGGCCGGAAGCTTGCCGGGGGCTCCGGGTGCATCGCCTCGGCCGGAGCAAGAGCCACTGCGCGACGAACACCGGAAACGGCGCCGAGGAGCGCCGAGCCGGCTGCAATGGCCACGGCAATCAGGATCATCCTTGCATCGCTCTGCAGCCGCAAAGCCGGGAAATGGAAGTATCGGCCATATGTGCCCATAAGGCCAGCGGCCAGCCACAGCCCAACCGCGATTCCGGCTGCGGCCCCGGCGATTACCGCCACCAGAGCCAGTTCCACGTAATGCGCGCCGATTTCGGTGCGGGTATAGCCGAAGGCCTTGAGCACGGCGATCTGACTCCGCTGCGTCCCCACCAGCCTCGAGAGGAGGACATTCAGGAGAAATGCAACGATACTGAGGAACAGCGCCGGCAGAACCAGACCGTATGCGCGGAGTTCCCCGAGTTCATCGGCGAGAAAACGAAATGAAATCTGATCCGAACGGCCGTAAGCCCCGAGGCAACCATATCGATCGAGCATTCGATCGATACGCGCGATGACCTCGTGCTCATCGGCGCCGCGCGTCAGAGAGACCACGGCGTCGTTGAAAGCGCCCTTCATATTGAACGCCGAACCAAGGACGTCGCGGCTCATCCACAACACGCCGAATCGTCGATTGTCGGGGAACACCTCCGACGGCCGGATCTCGTAAACGTATTCAGGCGACAGCGCGATCCCAACGATCCGCAAATGCTCCCATTTGCCATTCATTACGGCCGGAAAAGTGTCTCCGACCCCCAGCCGGTTGGCTGACGCAAATGCTTCGCTGATCAGCACCTCGCCCCGCTCGCCTGGTTCGATATATCGGCCTTCCCGCAGGAAGAGATCGTTCAGCATGGGTATCCGGCGGTCGGGGATCGAGATCAGCCTTCCGGTCGCCGGTTCCTTCAGACCCGGTATGTCGAGCGTGACGTCCATAACCACGCGGGTTTCGACGGTCGCGACTCCCGGTATTGCGGAGATCGAAGCTTTCAGTCCTTCCGGAGCGCGCTTGACGTGCACGAAGACATCCGCGAAGCGTTGTGTCGAATAGTAGCTGCTTTGAGCAAGCTCGAGCGATTGGAAGGCAGACCGCATGCATACCCAGGTTGCGATGCCGCAGGCGAGCACCAGCGTAACCGCGAATACCTGACCTCGCATGCGGATCAGATCCCGGATGAGTTTCCTGTGCAGCGCAGTCATGCCGTTACCACGCCAGTTCAGAAGGCGAGATGCGCCTGGCGTTACGTTGAATTCCGGCTATCGTTCCGCTGCTGACTCGTACGACGCGGTCTGCCATGCCCGCGATGGCCTCATTGTGAGTGATGATTGCGACGATCGTGCCTGTTTCACGATTAACCCTTTCAAGCACGTCCAGGACGAGTTTCCCTGTGGGGTAGTCAAGCGCTCCCGTCGGTTCGTCACAAAGCAGGACGTCCGGGCGTTTCGCCACCGCCCGTGCGATCGCGACCCTTTGCTGCTCGCCGCCGGAAAGCTGCGCGGGAAAGTGGTTCATACGATCCCGCAGCCCGACCATTTCCAGCGCTTCCGCGGGTTTCATTGGCCGCTCGGCGATTTCTGTCACCAGCGCGACATTCTCCAGCGCTGTAAGACTGGGGATGAGGTTGTAGAACTGAAATACGAAGCCCACGTGCTCTCGACGAAACCTCGTCAGAGCGGAATCGCTGACGGCTGTCAGATTATGGTCCAGATAGTGAACTTCACCTGAAGTGGGCGTGTCGAGCCCCCCAAGGATATTCAGCAGAGTCGATTTCCCGCTGCCGGATGGACCGAGCACCACCACGAACTCACCGGCATACAAATCCAGATCCACCCCGCGCAGCGCATGCACCTGCACCTCGCCCATCTGATACACCCTGGTAACGCCACGCATCTGAAATACAGCCGTACCCTGCGGGGCCGGCGCAAGCGCAGCGCCGCCGTGCATATGGCGCTCCATGCCATCGCTGGTGCAATCCATCCACCGCGAAATCGCGAGTTCAGCATCGACAAGGCGCTCAAGCCTGCGTGATTTGGCGATAAGAGCAGAGCGCTTTCGCCCGATCGCTCCGGAAATTCGTCTGGCCGCCATTCGGGCCGGATAAAGAACCGATGTGCGAAACGAGAGTGAAGCGTGCGGCAGGAAATCCGCTTTCTGCGGCCTTTCGCGCAACCCGCGCGAACCCACGCGAACTACGGGAACTCCGCACGTTGCAACAACGCGACAAAACGGCGGAGAGCCGATTGCCCTCCCTCAGGTGTAGTCCGGGCGGTCAGCCGCCGCGGCGGGAAGAGAGGAAGGCGATGATGACGGCGACGCTCAATGCGCGGGGATTGCTTGCGCTCCTGTGTTCGGAACTGCTGCTTGGCAGCCTCGTGGGATGCGGCGGACATCGCGTCACACTGCCGGAAACGCGCCCGCCCGCGCAAACGTTCGATGCTCTGAGCCAGGATCTCAAAAAATCGTATCTGACGCTGTTCGAAATTACTCCCCGGCTGGAATACAGCGAAGCGCAGATCGCGAGAATGCAGGAGTATTTGAATCAGGCGGAAGATTACTGCACGGGCCGATTCAAGCATGCCGCATCCGACTACCAGAGGCGCGTCGATGATGCACAAAAGGCTCTGAAGAAAGCAAGCATCAAACAGGAGGAACGGCACACGCTGCATTGCAGCATTCAGGACGCGCGCGCATTGAAGGGCCAGGCGGATGTGATTGGACAGCACGCGATTCCGGTGGCTTATGACAACAAACAGGCCAAGCTGGAGCTGATTCAGAAGTGGCCTGCGCAGTTGCAGGAGATTCGGGGCAGCATTGCGAACGGAACATACAAGACACGCCGATGGGGAGACGTCGACGACATTGGGTTCCGCGACATTGAGAAGGATCAGAAAGACGACATCAAGACCGGACAGGAGGCGATCCGGGATCTCAAAACGTCCGGCCTGATGCCCAAGGAGATTGAAGACGAGGCGATCACCGGGTACGTGAAGCGCCTGGCGCAGAAGCTGGCGCAGAATTCGGATCTGCAGGTGCCCCTGCAGGTGACCGTCCTCAATTCGAAGGAAATCAATGCATTCGCCCTCCCCGGTGGCTTCATATTTGTGGAGCGCGGGCTTCTGGAAGCCGTTGACGATGAATCGCAACTGGCGGGCGTTATCTCGCATGAGATGTCTCACGTCATCGCGCGGCACGGCCACAAGCTGATGGTGAAGGCGAATATCGCGGCGATCGTCTATCAGGCCGCGCAGGTCGCCGCCGTGATTCTTACCGGGGGAGCGGCTGGAATCGGCATGTATTACGCCCTTCAATACGGCTTTTACGGTCTGGGACTCACGCTCAGTCTGACACTCCTGGGCGTCAGCCGTGACTTCGAGCAACAGGCCGATCAGTTGGGAATACAGTATGCCTGGAAAGCCGGATATGACACCACGGGCTTCATCCGCTTTTTCGACAAGATGGCGACAAAAGAGGGATATGTCAACGGAGTGAGCTGGTTCCGCTCGCACCCGCCTTTCTATCAAAGGATGGTGGATTCGGAGCGGGAGATCATGTATCTGCCCCGACAGACTCAGGGCATCACAACGACGACGGATTTCGAGGCGATGAAGAAGGCGCTGACGAAGGTCACGGCAGAGGCCGAAAAAGAATCGAAGCAGAAGCCGAGCTTGTTTGCGCCAGAGCAGGGTTGTCCGGCTCCCTCGAAACTCCTTTACGAACCGGACGAACCGATCGAGGCCATATGCACGACGCCAAAGACGACAATCGCAGCGAACGAAAGCGGAAAGTAGTGGCGATTCTCTCAGCAGCCGCCCTGATCGCGTCGGGCGTCTTCGCCATCGCTGCAGGCGCGACGCTGCCGCCCGAACCGGCTGCTGTTTCGATCTATCTGAATGCCGAGACCAGGGGCGGCCTGATTACGGGACTCGGACAGAACAATTTCCGGCTGTATCTCGACGGAAAGCCCTGGCCGTTTCGTCTTGAAAAGCCGGAGGAGCCGGCGTCGATCGCTCTGCTGGTCGAACACACCGCTTCTTCAGGCTATTTTCTCGACGATCTGAATGCCGCAATGCAGGGCTTCATGAAACATGCCCCGGAAGGCAACTGGTACGCGCTGGCGACGTTCTCTCGAGACCTGGAAATCCGGCAGGATTTCACGCGAATGCTCGGCGAGGTGAATGCGGCTTACTCGCAGATCGGCCCGCCGGGATGGAGCGAGATCGACACATACGATGCGATTTACGACATGCTCGACAAGGTGGGGAGACTGCCCGGCCGGCGCATTCTGGTGGTGGTCGGGTGCGGAATCGACACGTTCAGCGAACATAACATGGATCAGGTGAGAAGGAAGGCCGAAGAGGAGAATGTCACGATTTTTGTTGCGGGGTTGGGCTCGCTGTTCCGCGGGAGCTACGACCCGTATCTGAGCGATTCGCTGCGCATGAGTCTGATGCAAGCGAGGGCGTTCCTTCAGATGCTGGCCCAGAAGACCGGCGGGTATGTGTGGTTTCCGAATCAGTCCAATGCGTTTCCGGATGTGATGCAGGGAATCATGCAGAGCGTCGCCACGCAATACCGGCTTGTTTATGACGCGCCACCCACAAGTCCGGGGAAGTTCCAGAAGATAAAGGTTGAGGCCTTCCGGTTCCTCGATGACAAGCGCGAGAATTTCAAGGTGCTTGTGCGGGAAGGCTTTCGCTGAACGTGACTTATGAAAGAATGCCTGGATTTCTGCTGATTTCTTTGCATGTGAAACATCGAGCCTGCTTCTTACTCTGGCCGTTGCGGGCGCTCGCGCAGAATGTGGGCCATGACGCCCCCGGGTCCGGGATCGCTGGTTTCAAACACTGCCATTCCCTGCTACGAAACTGTAACCCGGTCGCTCCCATCAGAACACGAAACGCCCTACGATCGTGGTGCTCCGGGGATTGCTTGTATATAACTGATCAAAGCGTCCGAATGACGGGTTTCCGGTCAAGAGAAACGACCGCGTGTTGTTCAGCATATTAGGATATACATCGTTTAGCAAATCGCCCGTCCATTGAGGGTGGTTGAGGATATTCGTAAATTGGGCGCCCAGTTCGAACCG
This sequence comes from uncultured Solibacteraceae bacterium, assembly GCA_964639095.1. Classification (GTDB taxonomy): domain Bacteria; phylum Acidobacteriota; class Terriglobia; order Bryobacterales; family Bryobacteraceae; genus BOG-234. The sequence continues at coordinate 1,816 of CAZXCO010000800.1, read as the reverse complement.
CTTCCGCTCCGTAATATTGATGCGCTTCAGGATCTGGAAATCAATGTTGTTCGTTCGGAAGAGGGGAAGCGTGTTGCGGCCGGCGTTGGCGAAAGCGCCATAGCCCGCCTCAATGTACCGGGCGTTCGGGTTTGTTGCGATATAGGCCACCGTCGCGTCCGAGTTCAGTGCAACGGTGTTCCCGTTGGCATCGATGGGGGTGATGCCGCTCGACAGATTCGCTTTACCGGAGGGATTGACAATCGCCCGGTCACCAGCCGAATCGTTATTCAGATTGGAGTCAATGCCGCTCTGAACGGTCGCATACTCTGGCGACTGGAACGTGTAGACTGCAGACAGATTCCAGTTGCCAACGACATTCTCCAGCAACCAATTCCGTTTGTTGAAGAGCCTGACATCATACATCGGCGCAAAAACAAACCGGAAACGCCGGTCGAGAGCGGACGATGCCCAGTCGTTACTCAGATTGCGGAAGTCCTGTCCCCGCCGCGGCGTCAGGACAGTGCTGAATACAGTTGCCGTAGAGTCATCGAGGGCATGGCTCCAGGTGAATGCGGCTATATAAGAGAAGTTCTTCGAGTATCGCTTGTTCAACTGCAGCGCGAGACCGTCGTACCGCGAATTTCCAATCGGATGGTAAGCCGTGATTGTCGAACCGAAGCCATATTTCTCCAGGCTGTTGCTGATCGAATCCGTGGCGCCCGTTTGCGCCTGGAGCGTGGATTTGATTTGCCCAAGGTTCAGATTCAGCCCGGAGAGTACCTGCGCCGAGGGCGGGGTGAGGAATGTCGGCAGGCTATAGGATGGGGTGACATCGGTGACGCGGTTGATCTGATCCTGCACATACAAGTGAACACCCCTGGTGCCAACATAGCGGGCTTCGATCGTGTAATCGTTGCCGAGGCGCCGTTGAATGCTCAGGGTGTAATTGATCGAATACGGCCGAATCTGATCGTAATTATAGGCGCTGACTGCAGCGCGTGCATCGGCGACGGTGGTCGGCAACGAGATCGCGTTGGATGGAGGCAGACCACCATTTTTCAGGAAGTCAGGCGTTTGAACAGTGAGGTTCACGTCTTCCGTCTGCTGGAAGTAAGCGGGTTTGGCATTTATGTTCAGATTATTGTAAGTCTGGTCGTAGTTGATGCCAAATCCCGCCCGGATCGACCAAAGACCGCTGTTACCCGGCGACCAGGCCAGACCCACGCGAGGCTCCCAGTTGTTCTTGTCCGATTGCGGTGTGTTGAACGTGATAAGCCCAGGGACATTTGCGAGTGCACTGAAGCTCTGATATCGAGAGACGACCGGTACCGTTACGTACTCGTACCGGAGCCCGAGATTGATCGTCAGATCCGGACGCAAACGAAAATCGTCGTTTACGAAGGCGGAGTGAAATAAATATCCCGCCGGAATTCCGCCGGCCACACCTACGCTGCGTTCGCCGAGACTGTCGGGGCTAAAATCGTGAAGATACAGGTCTACAGTCGAATAGTCGTAATCGCCCCGCGCCCGCTGAATAAATGAGTTGCTTGCAATGATGTCCTGGAACTGATAGCCCAATTTAAAAGTATGACGTCCTATGGTCCTGGTGAGATTGTCTGTCGCGGAGAGGGTGCCCTGGATATAACCCTGCGGCGTGCTAGAGTCGGGGCCCACCTGAACATTCAAATCGTCAAAGGTCAGGTTCGGGAATTGATCCAGTCCGGGGAACGTGAAGTCCCCCACCGGATAATTGTTGTTCTTCCGGTTGTACGAAACTCGCAATTCGTTTATAAGCGAAGGCGAAAAATTATGAAATTCCGATAGCGAAACCAGG
>CAZXCO010000799.1:0-5325 GCA_964639095.1 uncultured Solibacteraceae bacterium | reverse complement strand
TTTGCGGGCTGGTAAACAATGGTCGCCGGATATTGCAGCATTTGCGTACTGCCGGCGAAGGAAGAACGGCTTTGTCCATGTGGTTGCATTGGATTGCCCTGGCGTCGCTCTCGCTCGGCGTGCTCAGCGCGGTTGTGATTGCCGCTGACATTCTGGATGGCCGCCGGCAGAAAATGTGCATCATGGATGTCGTCTGGCCGGTGACCGGACTCTATGCGGGGCTGCTCGCGCTCTACGCGTACTTGAGGGTGGGAAGAATGCCGGTGCGCAGCGCACCGCCGGCGGGCCACGGCAGCCGGGAAGTGCAGGGCTACAAAAGGGAAAAGCCGTTCTGGCAGTCGGTTGGAATCGGCGCCCTGCACTGCGGCAGCGGATGCACATTGGGGGATCTGGCGGCGGAATGGCTGATCGTGGCGTTTCCCCTCACGATTGCCGGACACAAGCTGTTCGGTTCGTGGATCATCGACTACGTCTTCGCTTTCGCCTTCGGTATCGCCTTTCAGTACTTCGCCATCAAGCCGATGCGGAAGCTGTCCGCAAAAGAAGGCCTGAAAAGCGCGCTGAAAGCGGACAGCGCCTCTCTCACCGCATGGCAGGTGGGGATGTACGGCTGGATGGCAATCAGCGCGTTCCTGATTTTTGGACACGAGTTGGAGAAGACCGATCCCGTGTTCTGGTTCATGATGCAGATCGGGATGCTGGCTGGCTTTCTTACCTCATACCCGATGAACTGGTGGCTGATTGCCAGAGGCGTTAAAGAAAGAATGTGAGTTTCGGACTCCCGGGAGGCTGCGGGTCAGGCATTTTCGTCCTTTTGCAGAAGCACGAGAGCCTGCGCTTCCGCCGACCGGCCTTCACCCACCGGACCCACGCCTTCCGCGGTTTTGAACTTCACCGAGACGAGTTCAACCCCGAGCCCGATCGCCTTTGCCAGGGATTCGCGGATGGGCAGGCGATAGTCCTTCAGCTTCGGCCGTTCGAGAATCACCGTGGAATCCACGTTCACGATGCGGAACCCTGCCTGGGTAGCGAGATCGCAGGCATGCCGCAGGAATTGAAGACTGTCGCAGCCCTTCCAGCGCGGGTCGGAGTCGGGGAAGTGCATTCCGATGTCCCCTGCCGCAATGGCGCCCAGAATGGCGTCGGTGATGGCGTGCGAGAGAACGTCGGCGTCGGAGTGACCAGCGAGTCCGAACTCGGACGCAATCGTGACGCCGCCCAGAATCAGCGGCCGGCCGGTCACCATCCGGTGGACGTCCCAGCCCTGACCGATTCGCGCGATCAACGGCGTGTGGTTTCCTGCTCGAAGAAGAGGCGCGCGAGATCCATGTCCCCGGGCCGCGTGATCTTGATGTTCCGCTCGCTGCCCAGCACGACGCTGATCTCCACCTGATCCAGACGCTCGACCAGACTCGATTCGTCGGTGCCCGAGAAATTGTCCCGGTTGGCCGCTTCAAACGCCCGCTGGAGAACGTCGTAGCGAAAAACCTGCGGAGTCTGCGCCAGAATCAGGCGCTCGCGCGAGATCGTCGCCCGCACCTTTGCGCCGCCCGCCTGCGCCCCGCTGACTTGTTTGACCGTATCCACGGGAACGATCCCCACGATGGCTGCCCCGCTCAGCGCCGCTTCCTCGATCACCCGGCGGATGGTATCGAGATCGACAAACGGACGCACCGCGTCGTGAACCGCGACGATATCGGTGTCGGTGTCGAGCGCCGCGAATGCATTTTCTACCGACTCCTGCCGCGTGTTGCCGCCCGCCACCACGCGCAGAGAACCGGCAAGGCCCCGCCCTTCCTTGTGGAGCATCTCCGCCACCCATTCGATCTCCTCCTCCCGGACCGCGACCACGATGTCCGTGACGAGCGGAGAAGCGGCGAATTTTCGAACAGTATGCACCAGGATCGGAGCGCATTCAAGCAGCATGAACTGCTTGCGGCTGGTGCCTGTCGTTTCGGCGGAAACCTGCGGAACGCCGCGTTGCATGCGGGTTCCGAGACCGGCTGCGGGCAAAATTACGGCAGTTTTCACGGCCCGCTATTCTCCCCGCGCCTCGACCAACTTGAGAACCACCATTCAGTTTTCTCCCACTGCCTGTTCCCGACGCGGGGGCGCGTCCCGGCGTTCCAGATGCGAGGCCTGCGCCGCGGCCGAAGCGGCCTGCGCGCGCTCGTCGTACTTGCCGAAAATCATTTTTCCCGCCGTGGTCTGCAGGACGCTTGTCACCGAAATGTCAATTGTCTTCGAAATCATGCGCCGGGCGTTGTCGACCACCACCATCGTACCGTCATCCAGATAAGCGACGCCCTGGTTGTATTCCTTGCCTTCCTTCAACACGAACACCCGCATCAGTTCGCCCGGCAGCACGATGGGTTTGAGCGAATTGGCCAGCTCATTGATATTCAGCACGTCCACGCCGCGCACGTGCGCGACTTTGTTGAGGTTGAAGTCGTTTGTGATGATCTTGCAGTTGTACAGCTTTGCCAGCTCGATCAGCTTCATGTCGACTTCGGGCACCTGCGGAAAATCCTCGTTCACAATCTGCACTTTGAGATGCGCCATCTTCTGAAGGCGCTGCAAAATATCGAGACCCCGCCGGCCGCGATTCCGCTTCATCGAATCCGCCGAATCGGCAACCATCTGAAGCTCGTGCAGAACGAACTGCGGAACAACGAAAACTCCGTCGAGAAAGCCCGTATCCGCGATATCGGCAATACGGCCGTCGATAATCACGCTCGTGTCGAGGATCTTGCGGTCGGTCCGGGTGTCGGTCTCGGTTCCGAACACGCCGCCCAGCGCCGACAGGTTCAGCAGTCCCCCCTTCGACGCGCCTGTGACCGCACCGACATATGCGAAAAGAAGCAGGCAGAGAATCTGTACGAAATGCAGCGCATTGGACGACTGTGCCCCGGCCTGGCCGATCACCAGACTGACCAGGGCAGCGCAGAATAACCCGGCCACCACGCCGAAGAGCACGCCGAACAGGCGCTGCAGGCTGATTTTCGCGATGCGGCGTTCGAGAATGATCGCCAGCACCCCCAGCGCCGCTCCCACGAGCGCCGCGAACCAGAATGACTGGCCGGCCGGCCGGAAATACCCGGCGCTGAGTCCGAGAATAAGAATAAACAAGGTCCGAAAGACTATAAAATCGAGCACGGCCGCCCCCCCAACGCGTCATTCCGCGGTGCCGGCAGACATACAGGCCGCCACAAGTACGTTGCGACGCGATTGTACCATTCCAGACACATTGGCCGGTCCTGAAATTCAGGGGGCGCGCGCCGCCGCGTCTACTTCACCACAAGATTGATCAGCTTGTCCGGAACGGCGATCGTTTTCACCACGGTCTTACCCGCGACCAGCGACTGGATCTTTTCGTCATCCTTCGCGAGACTGATCAGCCCGTTGGCATCGGTTCCCGCCGGGACAATCAGACGCCCGCGCAACTTGCCGTTGATCTGAATCACGATTTCGACTTCCGATTCGCGCGCCAGATCGGGGTCGAAAGGCGGCCAGGGCTGCTTGAAAACAGCGCCCTCGCCCCCCTGCTCTTCCCACAGTTCCTGCGCCAGATATGGCGCGAACGGCGCCAGCATCAGACTCAGAATCCTGATCGTCTGGCCCATCGCCCCGGGCGAAATGCGGGATTCCTCGAGATAAATCTCGTTCACGAGTTCCATGATCGCGGCGATCGATGTGTTGAAGTGCCAGCGGCTGTCGAAGTCTTCAGTGATCTTCTTCAGCGTGCGATGCAGTTTGCCCAGAATCTTCGCGTCGGAAGAGCCGTCTCCCTTGCACTCGGAGACCGGCAGATTCCGGGTGACAAAGCGGTAGATCCGCCCCAGAAAGCGATAGATCCCGTCGACGCCCGCATCGATCCAGTCGACGTCCTTTTCCGGCGGCGCCGCAAACAAAGCGAAGAGCCGCGCCGTATCCGCCCCGTGCTTGTCCGCCACTTCATCGGCGGGGACCACGTTGCCTTTCGATTTCGACATTTTGGCGCCGTTGCGGATCACCATGCCCTGCGTGAAGAGCTTCCGCACCGGCTCGTCGTATCTCGTCAGCCCGATGTCACGCATCATCTTCGTCCAGAAGCGCGAATAAATCAGGTGGAGAATGGCGTGCTCCACGCCGCCGATGTACTGATCGATCGGGAACCAGTAGTCGATCTTTGCCTTGTCGAATGGCGCCGAGGCATCCTTCGGGTCGCAGTAGCGGTAGAAGTACCAGCTCGAATCGACGAAGGTATCCATCGTGTCCGTCTCGCGGCGCGCGGGCCCTCCGCATTTCGGGCAGGTGACGTTGACGAACTCGGGCACTTCGTCAAGCGGGGAGCGGCCCTTCCCGGTGATCTGAATCTGTCGCGGAAGCAGGACCGGCAACTGGTCGTCGGGCACGGGCACCACGCCATCATTCGGGCAATGAATCACGGGAATCGGCGTGCCCCAGTAGCGCTGGCGGGAGACGCCCCAGTCCTTGATGCGATACGTGATGGAGGCCTTGCCGAAGCCCTTCTTCGCCGCATACGCCGCCATTTCGCGGCGGGCGTCTTCGCTGGTCATGCCGCTGAAGGGCCCGGAGTTTTCGACGATCCCGTAATCGCCGGAAGCCTCCGTCATCGTGGCCGGGTCGGGCGTCGTTCCATCCACCGCACGAATCACCGGCCGGATATCGATCCCGTACTTCCGGCAGAATTCGAAGTCCCGCTGGTCGTGGGCGGGCACGGCCATGATGGCGCCGGTGCCGTAGCCCATCAGCACAAAATTGCCGACCCAGACCGGAATCTTTTCGCCGCTGAAGGGATTCACGGCCCGCAGGCCCGTATCGAAGCCTTCCTTCTCGACGTCGCCCGGACCCTGCTGGGCGCGCTCGTCGACCATCTTCTTCGCTGCCGCCTGCATCTCCGGACCCAGTTTCGCCGCCACGAGTTCATGCTCGGGCGCGAGAATCATGCAGGTGGCGCCGTAGATCGTGTCGATGCGGGTGGTGAACACACGCACCGGGCCATGGCCTTCGATCGTGAAATCGACCTCCGCGCCTTCGCTGCGGCCAATCCAGTTGCGCTGCATGGTGAGCACGCGCTCGGGCCATCCGCCCTCCAGTTGCCCGATGTCCCGGAGCAGTTCGTCGGCATAAGCGGTGGTGCGGAGAAACCATTGTTCGAGCGCCCGCTGCTCCACCGGATTCGACTCGTGGCGCCAGCAGCAGCCGTCCACCACCTGTTCGTTCGCCAGCACCGTGGCGCAGAGCGAGCACCAGTTGACCAGAGCCTGCTTGCGGTAAGCCAGCCCGCGCTCCATCATGCGCAGGAAAAACCACTGATTCCAG
>CAZXCO010000798.1:0-3843 GCA_964639095.1 uncultured Solibacteraceae bacterium | reverse complement strand
AGACCCGAGCCGAGCACGAGGAACGGAATTTTCGGCAGACCGGGAAAGGCCGCCAGCGCCAGAAGCACCCCGCTCGCCAGAAGCAGCGGCTGATACGAACTGAAGACCTGCCTCTGAAACTCGACTCCGATGCGATTGTCGGAGCTGGCGCGCGTAATAATCATGGCGCCTGAAATCGAAATCATCAGAGCCGGAATGACCGTGACCAGTCCGTCCCCGATCGTCAGGACGGTGTAGGTTTGGAGCGCTTTCATCAGATCGAGATCGTGCTGGAACACGCCGATCAGAAGACCCGCGACGATATTGATGCCGGTGATCAGAATTCCGGCCACCGCGTCGCGCTGGGTGAATTTGCTCGCGCCATCCATGGCCCCGAAAAACTCCGCCTCGCCCGCCAGTTGCTTGCGGCGGCGGCGCGCTTCGGCTTCGTCGATCAGACCCGCGTTGAGATCGGAATCGATCGACATCTGTTTCCCGGGCATGGCATCGAGCGTGAAGCGAGCCGTCACCTCCGAGATGCGCACCGCTCCGTGATTGATCACGATGTACTGAATGCCGATCAGAACCAGAAAAATCACCGCCCCGATGATGTAGTTCCCGCCCACAACGAAATTTCCGAAGGCCTGAATCACGTTGCCGGCCGCATTGACGCCGGTGTGCCCGTTCAGCAGAATCAGCCGCGAGGACGAGACGTTCAGCGCCAGCCGGAACAGCGTCAGCATCAGAAGAGTGGTGGGAAAGACGTTGAAATCCACCGGTTTGGTGATATACATCGCGACCATGAGCACGATCACCGACATCATGATGTCGGCCACGATCAGCAGATCGAGCAGGAAACGCGGCATGGGGGCAATCAGCGCCACCACGATCATCAGCACGGCCGCAGGGACGGCAAATTCGCTCAACGCTTCCACGGAAATTTTCCGGCGCGGCGCCGGCGCGGCGGTGCGGACGGGCGGATTTACGGTTCCGGCGCTTGTCCGGGGAGGGCTGGCAGTCATGAGCGTCTCGTATTCCCCATCAGCCGGAAAATGTAAGCGAGGATTTCGGCCACGGCCCGATAAAGATGGGCCGGAATCTCCTGTCCGACTTCCACCGATTTGTATAGTGCCTGCGCCAGCGGAGGATTCTCAATAATCGGGACGAGGTTTTCGGTGGCGCGCAGACGGATGCGGGCCGCCAGATAGTTTTTCCCCTTCGCCACCACCTGCGGCGCAGCCATGACGCCCTGTTCATACCGAATCGCCACCGCATAGTGGGTCGGGTTGACGATGACCGCCGTGGCCTTCGCGACGTTCCGCATCATGTTCCGGCGGCGCAGGTCGCGCTGAAGACGGCGGATGCGCGCCTTTGTCTGCGGATCGCCCTCGGTCTCTTTGGCTTCGTCGCGAATGTCCTGTTTGCTCATGCGGAGGCGCTTGCTGTATCGGGCGCGTTCGCGCACGAGCATCACGGCGCCCAGCAGCAGCAGGGCCAGCGACGCCTTGCGCATTGCGTCCTTCACCAGAATTCCGGCCGCCGCCGCGCTCGCCGCCACGGGCATCATGGGCAGACGGAGCAGTTCCGGAAGGCGGTCCTTCACAAGCGACCAGGTGAGCCAGAACATCACCGGAATCATCACCATGGCCTGCAGCGTGGACATCAGGTTGTTTGCCGGCAAATCGCGCAGTTTGCCGGTGATGCTCAGCCGGTCGAAGCGCGGAGCCAGACGCGCAAGGCTGAATCCCATATCCGTCGCCGCCATCTGGAAGAAGATCGTGACGATGAGCAGCGCCACGCCTGCCAGTGCGAGCGGCCGCAGCACCGCGACCGAAAGGCGCGTCAGAATCGTCATCAGGGCCGCCGGCCCGAGCGAGGCTCCGAACGATTGCCGCAGACCCATCCGGAACGCCGCCTGCACGCCTTCGATCCATCGCGGAAAGTAAGCGGCGGCGAGCAGAATGAACGCGAAGAACTGCGCGGCCGAAACAAACTCGCGCGCAGCGGGGAAATCGCCCTCCTGACGCGCCTTCTGGCGCCGCCGCGGCGTGGCGGCTTCGGTCTTTTGAGAAGTGTCCGCCATGTCAATGGACGCTCCGCAGGATGAATTCTGTCAGCCGCGCCCAGGAAGTCATCAGGGATTCGAGAAACCGCGGCTCGAGCGCGAGGGTTGCGGAAAGGATCAGCATGGTGGCCGCAAGCTTCACCGGCATCGTCAGGCTGATCAGATGCAGTTGCGCCTGCACCCTTCCCAGAATCGCGAGCGCCGCGTCCGCGAGAAGGAGCAAAGCGAGCAGCGGCGCGGCCAGCCGTAATCCGACGCTGAAAAGCGAAGAAACGAAAGGGATCAGCGCCAGCGCCGATGTCTGGTTCAGTGTGAAGGATGCGGGCGGCGCAAGACGAACGCTCTCCGCCAGCGCCCGCACGAAAAGCCGGTCGGCGCCGGTGACGAAGAACAACAGCCCCGCGGTCAACTGCGCGATGGTCAGAAGCACCGTCGAATCGGCGCCACTCGCGGGGTCGACCGTCGAGGCGTAGCCGAACCCGGCCTGCAGACTGATCGCCTCAGCGGCCATCTGAAACGCCTCAAAGACGACCGCCAGCGCCACCCCGATACACAGTCCGAGCGCCGTCTCTTCCGCGAGGCCTGACACAAGCGGCCCCAGCGTAATGCCGCGCCCCGCCTGCAGTGCGGCGGGCGCCGTCCAGCCGGACCGCAGCATGAGGGTCATCGCCAGTGCGAGCACAACGCGCGCCGGTTGGGGCGTCGCCTTGAACGACGCCAGCGGCAGGAACGCGAACACACCCGAAATCCTCGCCAGCATGAAAAGGAATCCGAACAGCGTCGTGTAGGTGAAGACCGAATCAGCGCCCATAACGACTCAGATTGCCGAGGATCCCCACCGTGTAATCCATCGCCTTGTGCATCATCCAGGGCATCAGCGCAAGGCTTCCGCCGAGGAACGCGATCAGCCTCGGGATGGAGTTGAAACCGCTGTCCTGAATGGAGGTCAGAACCTGAATCAGGCTGACCACCACGCCCGTCATGAAGCCGAGCGCCAGCAGGGGCGCGCTGATCCAGAACGCGGCAAGAAACATCTGGCCGACGATGTGGGCCACGAACTCGGGAGTCATGCAAAAAATCCCTTCATGAGCGAACCGACCGTCAGGTTCCAGCCATCCACGAGCACGAAGAGCAGGATTTTGAATGGCGCGGAAATCATGGCGGGCGGCAACTGAACCATTCCGATCGACAGAGTCACCGACGCGACGACGATATCGATCAGCAGGAACGGCAGAAAGATCACTGCGCCGATCTGAAATCCCGCGCGCATCTCGGAGAGGATATACGCGGGCGCGAGAATTTCGAGATTGAGATCGGCGGGCGTGTGCGGCGCGGGAGCATGCGTCAGATCGATGAACAGCTTGACGTCCTTTTCGCGGACGAAGCGGCTGAGATACTCTTTGAGCGGTTTGCTGCCGGCCTCATATGCCTGGAGCGCCGTCATATCGCCCCGTTCGGCGGGTTCCCAGGCATCTTTGTAAATCTGTGAGAGCAGCGGCTGAATCGAAACAAGAGTCAGGAAGAGCGCGAGGCCGGTAAGGACCTGATTCGAAGGAGCGCTTTGCGTTCCAAGCGCCTGCCGCAGAAAATGCAGCACGATCGAAATGCGCAGGAACGGCGTGAGCGACATGATGATGGCGGGCAGAAGCGTGAGCGCAGTCATCACGATGATGATCTGCATGGGCGTGCTCAGCGATTTTTGCCCGGGGGGAAGCAGAGAAGGTGTGGCTGCGTGAAGGGGAAGAGCCAGCCCGGCCGCCGCGCAGAAGCCCCGCGCCACAGCGCGGGCCCGGGGCCTG
>CAZXCO010000797.1:0-6706 GCA_964639095.1 uncultured Solibacteraceae bacterium | reverse complement strand
CGGCCCGCAACCGGAATCTCTATCCGGCAATCACTTCCATTGACGAAGATCTGCTCCGTTTTCTCCGCCGGTGTCCCCTGCGCGGCAATGTGAGGGAACTGGAGCATGCGGTGCGACGCATGTTGTTTCTCAAGACCCGGGGTACAACGCTCGGCCTTGAGGACTGGCTGGCGCAGGCGCCACCGGTACCGCCGGGCGACGACGGAGCAGATCTCGTCAGCGAGGCCGCACAGAAGCTGTGGACCCTGGTGTTCGATCAGGGCGTCCCCTGGAACGAAGTGATCGAACGCGTCGAAGCACGTCTGCTCGAGCGCGTTCTGCTCGTCGAGGGGCAGACCCGCCGCGACATGGCCCGCCGTTTGAACACAAGCGAGCGCACGCTCTATCACAAGCTGCGCCGCCACAGACTGCAGCCGGGCGCAGCGGGACAAAGCAACGCGGCCGGATAAGACCAAAGGAGGACAGGCAACCATGGCAGGTTTCGCTCATCGTCAAAGCGCGGCAGCGCGACAAGCCGGCCCGATTCGGGTTCCGGCGGGAGGCGCGCGACGAGCCCCGGCGCAACGGGCGCATTCGGGGTCGGCCGGAGAATACGCGGCGTTGCACGATTTCAGCCGCATGCCCTCGCGCGAGGGCCCTGCCGGAAAGGAAACGCCACCCGAGGTCGGGCGCGTTTTGTCGTCGCACGGACGGCCCCTCGACGGAAATGTCCGGAGATTCTTCGAGGCGAAGCTTGGCAGTGACTTCAGTGACGTGAGAATCCACGACGACAGGGCTGCCGCCGAGGCATCGCGCTCGATTCACGCAAGGGCGTATACGGCAGGCCGCAACATCGTCTTCGGGGCCGGAGAATATGCCCCCGAAACACCGGCCGGCCGGCGGGTGCTTGCGCACGAACTCACGCACGTCGTGCAGCAGGGGGGATCGCGCTCGCCCTCAATGGTGCAGCGCGTACCCATGGGCGCTGAGGAGTCCGCCGACGCGGATGCGGTGGCCGAACGCGAATACGGCGGCAGCGGCGCCCCCAAAGCCACGACATGCGGCGCACCTTCCTGGTTTCCGGCCGGCTTCTGTTCGCCATACCGCAGCCAGAAGCTTGCGGAGTATTATCGGGCCAAAAACGGTGGGCTGCTGATGGCCGGCATCTCGGTGGCCGTGGACAGCCGGGTAGTTCCGCTCTGGCGGGAGTATCTGAACGGCGGATCGTCCCCTAAGAACCTGACGGGTGACTTCGGCGCCGATTTCACGGGTTCGCCGACAACGAAAAAGGCGACGGACCGCCTGTACAAAGACTTGAAGAGCAGCCTTTCCGGAAAAGTTCCGGCGCTCGCTCCCGGCGGCAAAGCATCGATCGACATCAAGACGCTGATTCCGGGTCCGATCGCCGATCTCGACGATCCTGCCAGCCCGAATCAGATGAATTTCAACGCCCCGAGGGACATCCCCGGGAATCTCGCAGGAGGAATTGGCAAAGACCAGCTCGCATGCAAGTCGGGCGCGCAGCCGTCTCCCTTCAATGACGAACGGCATGCAAGCGGGGTCGTGAATCTGGAAAGAAAGGGCTCCGGAGATATCACGGCGACACCGGCGATCACCTATCTGGTGAAGGATACGATCGATTTGTGTCCAGGTGATTGCGGCACGGCTCTCGAGCAGGTCGCAACCGTGCCTCTCTCGCAGTTCGAAGCTACCGGAATTTCCGGCGACGTGCCGTTTACAGTCGAGTTTCCGGCGCCTGCGATGGCCACCTTCACCTTGCCCGCTCCCGCCGCGTCCACTCCGCCTGCCGCGCCGCCCGCGCATACGAAGCCTGCCGCCAAACCTCCCGCAACAAAAAAAGGCGCCTGAAGTCCCAGGCGCGAAGCGGAGAACTGCAGGAGTTTGCAGCGCGCGCTGCAACATCTCGCAGTAAAATGCCGGCGTTTCGGACGAAGTCGCACATTTTCGCCTGAATCGCTCCTGAAATTGCCTGTAACGCCCAAAAGGCTCTCTGCACTATCTGTTTTCGATCTGCAGCAGGATTCGATACGCGCGGATTTTGCCCCCGCAGCCTGTTTGGCATTCTTCGTGTAATTGCGGTCGGCTGCGGAACAGCGGGGGGTGCGAGACGCGCGAGGGAGATCGAGTGCGGTTCCCACTTTCGAGCGTCTTTCTTCCGGAAGAGGAACGCACCGTCCAGGCGCTCTCTCTCGATTCGGAAGTCGAGGGCTCCATTGTGGATTTTTCCGATTCGGGCGCAAACCCGCGGGTATTCGCGCTCGTTGAAGTGGTTCGAAAAGTAATCGTCGTGGTTCCGGTCTCCGACCTGAAACCTCTTGACGGAGAGTTCTGAAGGGAAAGGATCAACGTGACTCCAACCTATCCGGGCGTATACATTCAGGAACTGACCAGCCCCGTCCATGCGATTGCGGGAGTGGCGACATCGATTGCGGCCTTCGTGGGCTACACCGCGCGTGGAATCGACAACCGCGCCGAACAGATCTTCAGCTTCGGCGACTACGAACGCCTCTTCGGCGGTCTCGCCCCGGACAGCGAGCTCAGTTACGCGGTACAGCAGTTCTTCGCCAACGGCGGGACCGAGGCTTACGTCGTGCGGACTCCGCGCGCGGGAGCCGCCGCCGCGCAGGTGGCTTTTGGCGGCGCCGCGCCCAACGGGCTGAAGTTCACGGCCCTCAGCAGCGGCGCATGGGCGAACGGCCAGGTATTGATCGACGTCGACTATAACGGCCTCTATCAGGCATTGTCCGGAACGGTCGGCGTCACAGGCGGGTCGGCTGCCGTGACCGGCAAGAAATTTCAAACGGCGCTGAAGGTCGGCCAGTACCTCGTATTCGCATCGGACGCAAACGCCACCCCGTATCAGATCAAATCGATCGACAGCGACACGGCTCTGACGCTGACGTCGGCGTTCGGAGGCGCGACCAATGCGTCGACCACCGCAATCGTCTCCGCCGATCCTCTGGCTTTTAATCTGACAGTCACGAATCTGGCCGACGGCACGGTCGAATCATTCCCCAACGTCTCCCTGAATGCGAATCGCAACAATTACGTTGCTTCCGTGATCAACGATCCCGATAACGGTTCGCAATTGGTGGGCGTTCAGGTCACGGGGACGCTCACGAAGCCGCCGGCGATGAGCGGTGTAGTGGGGACGCCCGTTCTCGTCGCGGGCGTGAACAATACCGTCGGAGGAACGGCGATCACCGGCTCTGTGGCGGTGACCAATGGATCCGCCACCGTTACAGCGGCCGGCGCTCTCTCGCCCGCGCCCGTCGTGGGCCAGTCTCTGGTATTCGCCGCGGATCCACTGCTGACTCCCTACGCAATCAAGACGATCGCAGGCAACACCATCACGCTCGTCGCGAACTATACAGGCCCCACAGCCGCTGCGACAACGCCCTCCGTTGCGGGCACGGTGGCGACGAACGATTTCGGAGTGCAGTTCGGCGTGTCATCACCTTCCTCCACCGTAGCGCCGCTCCCGGTAAACGTCCGCGTGTTCTCGAAAGGCGCGCCGCTGCCGCAGACCGTGGCCGGTCTGGCCGCGCAACTCCAACTCGCCATCAACAATGTGCTCGCCGTGCAGATGCCGGGCGCATCGGTGACCTGTTCAGTGTCGGCGATCGGGGCGAACCAGTCGATCCGGGTGAATGCGCTGATCCCGCTGTTTCCGGACGCCGTCGTCACATTCGATACACCGAGTGCGGTCCCGGGCGTCACGCTGAATGACGCTTCTGCGGCTCTTGGTCTGAAGAGTTCGCTGCCGCCTTCGGTTGTAAGCGTCGCGCATTATGCGCTCGGCACGGGCAATGGCACAGCGAACAGCTGGGGCGGCAATCTCACGAGCTCCGACACCGGCGGCGATGGCACGGGTCTGCCGGGAACCACCGAACTCGTCGGCGATCCGGCTTCCTTCACCGGTATTTACGCGCTGCTCAAAGTCGATCTGTTCAACTTGCTCTGCATTCCGGATGCGACGCGCGCCAGCGCGGGCAATCCGGCCGCTCTCGACAGCAGCGTCGATCCGAATACGATCTTCAGCGCCGCGATCGCATTGTGCGATCAGCGAAGGGCCTTCCTGCTGGTCGATCCGCCGCCGAACGTCAACACTGTTTCGGGCGCGCTCGACTGGAAGACCAGCCAGTTGATCGTTCACGATCCCAACGGCGCGGCATTCTTCCCGCGGCTTCGGCTGAGCGATCCGCTCAACAACTTCCAGTTGCGTACGTTTGCGCCAAGCGGCGTCGTCGCGGGACTCTATGCCCGCATCGACGGTTCGCGCGGCGTCTGGAAAGCTCCGGCTGGGACGGAAGCAACGCTCACGGGCGTGCAGGGGCTGGTCTACAAAATGAGCGATCCGGAAAACGGCGTTCTGAACCCGGTGGGACTGAACTGCTTCCGCACCTTCCCCGTCTACGGAAATGTTCTCTGGGGCGCCCGGACGCTGGTGGGCGCCGACGCCGACGCGAACCAGTGGAAGTACGTTCCGGTGCGGCGCATGGCGCTCTATATCGAAGAGAGCCTCTACCGGGGCACCCAGTGGGTTGTATTCGAACCCAACGACGAACCGCTCTGGGCGGCGATCCGCCTCAATGTCGGCTCCTTCATGAACGATCTGTTCCGCAAGGGCGCGTTTCAGGGACTAACGCCCAAAGACGCCTATCTGGTGAAGTGCGACAGCGAGACTACGACGCAGAGCGATATCGATAACGGCATCGTCAACATTCTGGTGGGATTCGCGCCGCTGAAGCCGGCCGAATTCGTCATCATCAAAATCCAGCAACTGGCCGGCCAAAGCCAGTCCTGAACGATCCAGTGCTGACGATCGGGCCCTGAACATCCACAGCGAGGAGAAAAATGGCAGAATTCACGGTCAATCCCCAGAGATTCGATCCCTACAAGAATTTCAAGTTCCGCGTCAAATGGGACGGCAAGTATGTCGCCGGCATCAGCAAGGTTTCGTCCCTCAAGCGGACCACCGAGGTAGTGAAGCATCGCGACGGAGGCGACCCGAGCACCAGCCGCAAGTCCCCCGGACGCACCGAATTCGACGCCATCAGCCTGGATCGCGGCGTGACCCACGACAAGGAATTCGAAGCCTGGGCGTCGAAGGTCTGGCAGGTCGGCGCGGGGCTCGGCGCCGAGGTATCGCTGAAGGATTTCCGCAAGGACATCATCATCGATTTCTATAACGAAGCCGGGCAGCTTGCCCTCAGTTACAAGGTTTACCGCTGCTGGGTCTCCGAATATCAGGCGCTTCCCGATCTGGATGCGAACGCGAACGCCGTCGCCATCCAGCACATCAAGCTCGAAAACGAGGGCTGGGAGCGCGATACGTCGGTGCAGGAGCCCTCTGAGCCGTCGTTCGCCGCGTAAACGGATTTCCCGCGGCAAACAGACGCGGGGCCAAAGGGAGAAATGCGTCCGCTGACAAACGATTTGCTGATCGAAGCGTGGGAGCGCGGCTCGGCCTCGAATCCGCTGGACCGCGCGATCGCGCTGCTGGCCTGCGGACTGCCCGGCCGGTCCGCGGCGGATCTTGCTGCGCTCAGCATTCCGGAGCGCGATCTCGAGTTGCTGAAGCTGCGGCGCCTGACGTTCGGCAGCCATCTCCGAGGCCTTGTCCTCTGCGAAGCCTGCGGGGCCGATCTCGAGTTCGAAGCCGATGCAGAGTCGCTGACGAATCGGATGGAATCCCTGCGCCCACGCTCCGCCGTCACCTGGCTCACCGGCGGCTACACATTCACTTTGCGACCCTGCGACAGCGAGGATCTGAAAACGGCGGCGGCCTGTGCCGACGCCCGCTTCGCGCGCCGGGCGTTGTTCGAAAGGTGCGTCACCATGCGGCGCGGCGTGACCGATGCGCCCGAGGTTCTCGATTGGGGATTCGAGGCGGCCATCGAGGAAAAATTCGAAGACCTCCACCAGGGCGCGGAGATCGTGCTGAATTTGCTTTGCCCCTCCTGCGGAGAGCGGCAAAAAACGGAACTCGATATCGCCCAGTTTTTCTGGGCGGAGGTTCGCGCAGCGGCGATGGCGCTTCTGCAGGAGGTGCATGAACTCGCGCGATCCTGCGGCTGGTCCGAAACCTCCATCCTTCAGATGAGCGCCACGCGGCGCAGAGCTTATCTGGAAATGGCTCGATCATGAGGGATCTGGCGTCAAGAATGATCGCGCGTGCCACGCAGGCGCGCAGCGGCGTCATGCCGATCGTGCCTTCAAGATACGAGAGCTCCTGGATGCCGGCGCCCGGCTTTGAAGAATCGCCCGCTGTATCCGCATCGCCCGTCCGCGACCAGTCGCGACCGGCGCGCGGGGTCGCAGCCGATCGCATTCCGGCGCGTCCGGCGGCGGAAGTCTTCGTTCCACCGCCTTCCGTGAACGAACCGCTGAAAGAATTGCTGGCGCGGCCCGAGCCCGCTGCGCTCCGGAGTAATTCCGCCGGCGATTCCGGCGTGAGGCCGCTGCCGGATCGTTCTCCGGAAGATCTCCCTTCGAAGCGGGCCGATTCCACCGCTCGCGGAATTGATGCGGAATCGAATTCATCATCTCGCGAGGCGCTGCATCTCGATATCGAGCCAATTCCGTGGGCAGCTTCGCCCGACCGCCTGCGGCGTGATCCCATCGACGAGCCGCGCCGCCGTTCGGACAACTTCTCTCCCGCGCCGCGGAGTGCCGCGCAGTTGCCCCTCTCGCCCGCCGAGCC
>CAZXCO010000796.1:0-3442 GCA_964639095.1 uncultured Solibacteraceae bacterium | reverse complement strand
GGACGCTTCCATCAGTCTGGCCGCACCACCATTCACGTGCAGTTCGCCGGAATCCATGCGGATATCGGCGCGCACCGCTTCGGCGCTTCCGGGCTCGATTCCTATATTGCTTGTTTGCGTAGGTCCCGCGTCCGGCCCGATGCTGCAACCGGCGGTCGCCAGCAGAAACGCCCCGATCGTCAGAACACGTCTGCGTCTCATTTCCCCTCCCCGTGCTCAATCGATTGTATGCGGTTTTACGCCGGCCGCTGGCCGCTCGCAGCCGCGAAGACGGAACATCACGCGGAGTTCCGAGCGCCAGCCGGCCGCGAGTCCGATGCGGGTCACCTCTATCGCCGGCGACAGCGCGGCGAGCAGGGTCTCGATGGTGGAGTGGAATTCGAGCGCGGGCGCGACCAGCAGGATGCGGGGCGGCTCGGCGCGGATGACATGGCCGGGGAAATAGCCAAGCCGCTCGAAATCGCCGGCGTCGAGGTGCTTGCGCACACGAAGCCAGTAATCCAGCGCTTGAAAAGGCAATTGCAGATCCGCTGTCGCTTTGATCTCGATGACAACGAGGCGGCCCGTATGATCGATGCCGAGGAGATCGATGACGTCGCGGCCGGCGCCGCTGAATACAGGGACCTGGCCATACACAGGCACGGGCCGCAGAGATGCGTCGATCGCTTCCGGGTGAGCCCGCACCTGCGACTCCAGCCATCCTTCCGGGTTGGCCGAGTAGAGCGGGTGCTGGCGGTCCGCGGCGGATGCGCAGCGCACGCGCGCAATCTCTCTCGCCATCGACACCGCCGTTTCCATACTCGACGGTTCTCGCCGCAAGATCCCGCAGGCGATTCCATCTCCTGAAGCGCGGCCGAATTCAAGCCCGCGCACCTGCAGGCTGATAGAGCCGTCAGCCAGTTCGATCCGATCGACATCCGGCATCTCCGGGAATACAGGCACTCCGGAGTTCGGCGACGTGGGATGGCGGCAGGGCGGCAGCGTGGAATCCAGGTTCCCGGCGTCGGCGAGGTCGATGGCAATTACAAGATCCCTTTCGTCGAAAGCAAACAACCGGCAGTCAACTCTTCCGTAGTCGAGACAAGCCGCACGAAACGCCGCTTCCCGTCCGGAACCTGTCGGAAGGTAGAGGAGCAGGCGCCCGATCGAAGATCGCTTCTCGCGGCGGCGAAGATAATCGAGCCAGATCAGGCCGGCGGCTACGATTCCGTCGCACGCTGCACCGGGAGCCGCGGCCATCACCGCCATGCCGCTCGAACCCCGGCGCAGAAACGCCCGGCAGTAAGACGTGGACAGGCTCTCCTCGAGATTCGGGTCCGCGCTGACTTCGGTAACCTTCCATTCCGGCCATTCGCGCGCGAGCATCAGCCGTAAACGCTCGACAAATGCGGCGCGAACGATTTTACGGCCAAGCTTCCGGCCCGCGGGCGCCGAGAGATCGGCGATCTGAAGCTCCGCCTGCACTTTCCGGAAGCGTTCGGTCACGAGGCAGAGGCGATCGCGCCGCTGCTCTTTCAATCCCGCAATCCTGCGCACGAGGTTCCGCTTCTGATCCCACGCGTGGAGAACAAGGCGGCCGTTCCATTCGGAGATCTCCCATTGATCCGGACGCAGCAGGAGAGGCTCTTCGCCTGGATCGAGCATAGCCGGCTGCGCCGCGGCATGAATGAAGGCTTCGATGACGCTTTGGAGATCGGGCACCAGCCTGTAGTGTGACAGCGCTGGCAGATGGCCCTCATAGGCCTTCCCGACCCTGCGGGTTATAGTCGAGAGAACAATCGACTATGGCATCCAATGGCAGGGTCGCGCTGGTCACCGGCGCGGGCAGTGGTATCGGAAGAGCGGCGAGCCGTGCTTTGCAGGCCGCCGGATATTCGGTGGTTCTGGCGGGACGGCGCACCGCGGAACTGGAGCGAACGGCCGAAGAGGCCTCGCAAGACGGCGGAAAATTTCTGGTCGTTACGGCGGACGTCAGCAGGCAGGAGTCCGTAAAAGCTTTGTTCGCGCGCGTGGGCGAAGTCTTCGGCCGCCTCGATGTGCTGTTCAACAACGCCGGCACCGGCGGGCGGGCAGCGCCGCTGGAGGATTTGACGCTCGAACAGTGGAACAAGGTGGTCGGAGTGAATCTGACCGGAGCCTTCCTCTGCGCTCAGGAAGCCATTAAGCTGATGAAGGCGCAGCAGCCACGCGGCGGCCGCATCATCAATAACGGGTCGCTCTCGGCGCACGTGCCCCGGCCCCATTCCGCGCCTTACACCGCAACCAAACATGCCATGACAGGGCTGACCAAATGCATCTCGCTCGACGGGCGAAAATACGACATCGCCTGCAGCCAGATCGATGTCGGCAATGCCGCGACGGAGATGACCGAGCGCATGGCCGCGGGCGTAATGCAGGCGAACGGCACTCTGATGGAAGAGCCGCGCATGGCTGTGCGGCATGTCGCCGAGGCGGTGCTCTATATGGCAAACCTGCCGCTCGATGCGAACGTCCAGTTCATGACCCTGATGGCGACGACCATGCCCTTCATCGGGCGCGGCTGAGGATTGCCGGGCGTCAAATCACACCGTCTTCGACCGCCACACGCACCAGTTCGCCAAGCGAATCGGCTTTGAGCTTCACTAGCAGATTCGCGCGATGGCTTTCCGCCGTGCGAACCCCCATGTTCAACTCGGCGGCGAGTTCCTTATTGCTCTTCCCGAGCGCGAGCAGCCGGAGGACATCCAGTTCGCGCGCCGTCAGCAGAAATTGCGCGGGAATTCTCACATTTCCGTCCGAAACCGGCCGCAGAACGTTTTCTGACGCAAAGAACCGCTCCCCGAAAATGACTCGCTCCAGCGCCGGGACGAGGGTGCTCGGAGCGTCGTTCTTGGCCAGGCACGCACTGACGCCGGCGCGCCGCATCGGCCGCAGGATGAGCGGGCTGGCATACATGCTGAGAATCAGAATACGGATCCCGGGCACTGCGTCCCGCAGCCTTCGCGCAACCTGCAGCCCGTCGAGGTCGGGCATCGAAAGATCGAGAATCGCGACGTTCGGACGCGCCACCTTGCCAAGCTCGACCGCGGCTGCACCGGTGGAGACATGGCCGACTACCCGCCACTCGGGCCGGCTTGTCGAAAGAAGACTGATCAGGCCCAACCGGACGAGTTCATGGTCGTCCGCGATCAGAATCTGCACTCCCTTCATAACCCGGCCGATCCCCCGCCGGTCATGGGAAACCGGATCTTCACCGAGACAGCCTCCCGGCTGCGGGCAATGTCGAATTCGCCGCCGAGCGCGCGTGTGCGCTCGCGAAACAGTGTCCAGCCGGAAATCGCGGTATCCGGCTCCCGCCCTTCCGGATCCACGAGAGCACTCATCTCGAGTTCCAGCAGCACGCCGTCGGAACGCTCCCGCAGGCGCGCCCTCAGTTCCGGTCTCGGAAGCCGGCGTATAGCCC
>CAZXCO010000795.1:0-2466 GCA_964639095.1 uncultured Solibacteraceae bacterium | reverse complement strand
CAGATCGAGCAGGCGGCAATCGTCGGCGAGCCTCCGGAACGCGAGGCCCACGCGGGTTGCCGCGCGCTCGCCGGCGGCGGACGAAGCGGGGCCGGCAAGCGCGCCCATCCGGTCATTCAGGGCCTCCTTTTCGATGCCCCGGATGCGCATCAGCCGCCAGCGCGCGGCAGCCATCATCTCGATCAGCGAAATCTCGGAGGCCGTCCGCGGCTGGAATTCCGCGAATAAACCTTCAACAAGATCATCCAGACGATCCAGGGATTCGCCTTCGATCAGGAGTGTCCGGGCAAGCATGCCGCAGGCGAGGCCGCTCTCCGGAAAGCCGGGGATTCTCTGCTCCATAAGAATTTTCCAGGACCCATGTATCACGTTCGGAAACCGGATTTTCCGGAAATCCGGATGGATTTGTTGATTCCGGGAGAAATAAAGATCCGTTAAAGGTGTTAATGAGCCTGTCCCGCCCGTAATCGTCCAAGCCGCGAAGCAGGCGCCGGCAGGCGGCCCAAAGCCGGGTGTGGCAAAGCTAAAGTGAAGGATGTGACAGAACAGGACATCAGGGAGCGGTTTTTCGCCACGCGCGAAGCGGCGACGGCCATCGCCAGCCGGACGGCGCGCGTGGACCAGCTTGTCCGTGAGCGCTGGCAATCGATGCCGGGGGACCTTGCGCTCCTCGCCGTCGGCGGCTACGGACGCAGCGAGCTCTTTCCTTTCTCCGATGTCGACCTGTTGATCCTCACGCCCGACGAAAAAACGGAGCAGGCGATCAAAGAGCCGCTTTCTCTGTTTCTGCGCGATCTCTGGGACCAGAAGCTGCGCATCAGCCAGTCCGTCCATACCCCGGCGGACTGCAACCAGATCGATTCCTCCAATGCCGAACTGGCGGTCAGCCTGCTCGACCGGCGGCTGCTTGCCGGGAACGAAGCGCTGTTTCGCCAGGTTCGCGACCCGCGGCCCGATCTGGGCCGGAATATCGTGCAGTTGACCAAAGAGCGCCACGCCAAATTCCACGACACGATCTATCATCTGGAGCCCAACGTCAAAGATTCGCCCGGAGGATTACGCGATCTGCAGGTGCTGCGCTGGCTGGCGAAACTGGGCGCGGGCGATCAGGATCTCCCGGGCGGCGTGCCGGTGCTGTTCGAGATTCGCTGCTTCCTGCACTACCTCGGCGGACGTGACGACAACAAGCTCAGCTTCGAGCGCCAGGATGAGATCGCCGCGCTCCACAGCGCAGCCTCACCCGAGGCGCTGATGCGGCAATATTATCGGGCCGTGCGGGATATCGCGCGCCTCGCCCGCCGGCGTCTCGACCGTTTTGAGTCCAAACGGAGCTCATTGTTTTCACAGTTCCGCGACCGCACCGCAAGACTTTCGAACGCCGATTTCACGGTGCTGCACGGGTCGGTATTCCTCCGTTCGGCAAGCGGTCTCGAATCCGATCCGGGCCTCGCGATGCGGCTGTTCGAATTCACAGGCCGTCATGGTCTGCCCCTCGCGCCCGACACTGGCGAGCGCCTGGAGCGTCATATGGATGCCTTCGAGCGCTGGGCCCGCTCTCACCCCGCGATCTGGGGACCGTTGCGGGAGATTCTGCGGCTTCCCCATGCCGCGAAGGCTCTGCGCGCCATGCACGAAACGCGCGCTCTCGAAGCCATTTTTCCGGAACTGCGCGACATGGAAGCGCTGGTCATTCGCGACTTCTATCATCGGTACACCGTCGACGAGCACACCCTGGTCGCCATTGAAACCGTCCTCGAGCTTCGCGGCAGGGAGAAGGACCCGTTTGGCGATCTGGCTTCGGAAACCGACGAGCAGGAGCTGCTGATTACGGCGCTCCTGTTTCACGACGTCGGCAAGGGGACGCCCGACGAAGGCCATGTCACCGTCTCCCGCCGGATCGCGGAAAAGGCGCTGCGGCGCGCCGGCATCGAGAATCGGGAGTGGGAGATCGTCGCGTTCCTCATCAGCGCGCACCTGGAACTGTCGGCCGCAATGAACGGCCGCGATATCTCCGATCCCTCGACGATAAAGGATGTCGCGCTGAAGATGGGCACGATCGAGCGGCTCAAACTTTTGACTCTGCTGACGTATGGCGATATCAGCGCAGTCAATCCGGCCGCGATGACCCCGTGGCGCCGGCAGTTGCTCTGGAACCTCTATACCCAGACCTATGCCGAACTGACCCGCGAGCTGACCGAGCGGTCGTCCGCTCTCGAAACGCAGGCGAGCCCGGAACTGAAGCTTTTCCTCGAAGGTCTGCCGCCTCGTTATCTGCGGACCCACACACTCGAAGAGATCGAAGAGCATCTCCAGTTGGAGCGCCAGGCGCGGGAGCGGGGCGTGGCCGTTTCGCTCCAGAAGTCGGCCGCCTGGATCCTGACCGTGGTGGCTGACGATCGTCCGTTTCTTTTTGCGACCATTGCCGCGACGCTGTCGAGTTTCGGCTTCAACATTCTCAAAGCGGAG
>CAZXCO010000794.1:0-3001 GCA_964639095.1 uncultured Solibacteraceae bacterium | reverse complement strand
TGCCCGGCGCCGGAGTGCCAAACTGGCCGGCCGGGCCCGGGTGCGGCGCGCCAACCTGTCCGGGGAGCCCGTTCAGGCCGCCTGGCCGCGGGGTGGTCAGGATCTGGTTGATGAGATTCGTCGCGGCTGTGGGCGGTGCGTTGGCAGGCTGCTGGCCGGGAAAAACAGGCGACTGCCCCGTCTGCGGGTTGGCGCCGGAAGTTGGCGTGCCTGGGAAGGGCGCATTGGGGGGCGTCCCTGACGGAGTGGGCGGGCGCTGGCCCGGTCCGCCCTGCACGGGCGCTCCGGTGTTTGAAGAGCCTCCGTTCAATATCTGAAGTCCCTGGGCCACCGGTACGATGCGGCCGTCCGGCAGCACCATGACGGGGCCGCTCTGCGCATTCGGCGCAGGCTGCCGGTCGGGGTTCTGCTGCGCCTGAGAGTTATTGAGGTTGCCCGGTGCTCCTGCCTGGTCGCTTGGCCGCTGCCGCGTGGCGAGATTAACGCCGGTCTGCTGACCGGAGCCGCCCGCACTCGTATTGACCGGATTGCCACCGGTCTGCGGCAGCTCGGTAATGAAATTCTGCTGCTCGGGCTGCTGTTGTTTGTCGTCTTTCTTCTTGCCGTAAACGAGGGAGTCGGTGAATATACCGCCGGGGCCGACGTGAATGACGCGCCACTCGTCCTTGCCCGTCATGGGGTCTTTGTAGCGGTGGCGCAGGAAACGAAGGTTCTGGGTGTTCTCGAGCGCGTCGAAATCTGCCGGATAGCGATTGAACTTGCGCACGTAAAGGCCGACGGCGCGCGAATACTGCTCGCCGCGGTCGATCAGCAGTTGCTCTTTATCGCGCTGCGCTTCGAAAGCGACGCGCGGCAGTTCCATATACAGCATGATGGCGACGGTGGCGGCCATCGCATAGATAAAGAGGAGCACGAAGCCGGATTCCGGATTACGCCGCCGTTTGTCGCCGGGGCCGTTCATACCGCGGCGTCCTGCGCCAGGGGGAGGGTTTGCGTGCTCTTGAACTGTGTATCTTCCACGGTGATCGACGTGAGACCGATCTTGACCACCTTGTAGCGGCCGCGCTTGAGCGAATCGTTCTCGCCCGCGATGATGATATCGTCACCGTCGAGCAGGAAGGCTTCCTTGCGGCCGTCCACGCGCGAGATCTTGTAGCCGTAATACTTGAACGTCATCCGCGGCGCCTGGGGCGGAGGCGGCGGACCCGCGGGACCCGCGGTCTTCGCAGGCTGGTTGATGGAGATTTTCGGTGTATTCTTCGGCAGCGCCACTGGCTTTGCGGCGCCGGGCGGGGGAGGAGCGGCTCCGTACTGGAAGATGTTCCGGAAGCTGGCAGGGGCTTCCACGCCCTGGAGTTTCGCCAGCAGATCGAGACGCAGCGTGGGATCGATGGTCGCAGGGTCGGGCTCCGGCTCGCCGGGCGCGACGCCCTGCCGGATCTTGAATTCTGACGCCGTGCTGGTCCCGGACTTCCGCCGCCGCTCGGTTCGAGTCCGCGTAGCAGCCGCAGGGGCGGGCGTAGGGTTAGCCGCAACGCGCGGCGCCGTGGGGGAGGAAGGCGTGTCGCTGGAGAAGATGTCGAAGTAGAGAACTACGCCGGCGACGACCAGGAGCCCGGCCAGAATCGCGACCTTCTTCGGTTCGGCACCCGCCTTCACAACGCACCTGCCGGATCGTCTTTGACAAACGCGTTCAGCTTGAGGTTGGTGTTGAGAATATCGCCCTTGGGCTGGGGAGCGGCCTGCATACTCTCGATGATGAGAAAGCGCGGCGAGCGGTCGAGCAGATTGACGAACTTCACAAATTGCGCCGGCGGACCCTCAAAGTTGATCGAGATGGTCATCATTGCGAGATCGTCACTGCCTTCAATGGGATCGAGGGGCGCGATGGTCCACTCCTTCGTGGTCATGCCGGCGGTTTTTGCCATTTCCGTGATGTCGCTGATGATGGTCGAATACGTGTGGCGGCGCGAGGTGAAGTATGTGGTTAGGAACGTATCGCTTTCCGACTTCCCGCGCCCGATATTGGCGGTCAGCTTCCGGCTGCGGTCAAGTCTTGCGCGTTCGGCCTGGAGCCGTGTGCTGGCGGAGACGAGCGCGTCGTTCAGGGCCTGCGGGGAGGATCCGAACAGGTTGAGCGCGAAACTGGCGACGACGAGGTTGGCCGCGAGCAGCAGTCCGAGGGCAATACGCACCAGCACGCGGGGCTCTTTCCAGGCGATGCCGCCTGTGTCGGGAGCGGAGAATTTGAAGTTCATTGCGCTCGCCCCATGTTGTTTTCAGAGCTTCTGGGCATAGTTCACGCTGAGCTGGTAACGGTAAAAAGGGTTGGTCTGCGAGGGCGGCGTGATTCCGCTGACCGCGGTGGAGCCGAAAACATCGGACCCTTCCAGTTTGGCAATGAATTGAATCACGGCTTCGGGAGAATCGGCAGCCACCTGCATATCGAGGAACAAGCCGCCCTGCGCATTCACACTGGGCCGGATGCCGATCACGCGCACGTTGGGCGGCAGCACAGTGCCGAGGTCGGAGAATATCCTGGTCCAGCTGATGGCCTTGCGGCGGATCAGGGTATTGATCAGAACGCTGCGATCGAGAACCACCTCGTTCCCAGGGAGGCGCATGGAGGCGTCCAGCTTCGCCTGTTCGTTGCGAACCGAGGTCAGTTGCCGGTTCACGCGGTCGAGCATGGACTGCATGTCGCGGGTTTCGGCGCGCTCCGTATTGGCGAGCGAGATCAGGATTCCCAGCGTAATCAGCAGCAGCAAGGCGGCGAAGGCGGAGCCGACCAGCATCGGCCGGTCGCGCCGGAACGGTTCGCGCGCGAGGTTGAGCGGGATTCTCATGCGGCCGCCCTTTTCGCCGGGGCAGCTTTCGCCGGGACCGCAATGGAAGCGAGATAGCCCGCGAGACCGGGGTACGGTTCGGAAATCGGCTCGACCGGAATCTCCAGTTCCGCCGTCAGTCGGCTGCAGGCCGCCTGGGGGGCGCCACCGAATCC
>CAZXCO010000793.1:0-3122 GCA_964639095.1 uncultured Solibacteraceae bacterium | reverse complement strand
GCAGAACACGACTGCGGAAATCCAGATTACGTCTCCGGCCCCGTAGCCGGAACGCTGCCCGACTGCCGCGAGACCCGACGGCCGTGCGCCGGGCGGCTGCCGGCACTGCGCAATCTCCTGTCCCCGCTGCTCTCGTCATTGCTTCCCGTTACAGCACTACCTCGTTCGATATAATCCCGCTGTCGTTCATATTTCTCCGGAGACAAAGATGATCATTGACGCGCACGGCCACGTGACAGCGCCCGACAAACTCTACGTATATAAAGCAGGTATCATTTCCCATCGCGGAGCGCATGGGCGCGGCAGCACGGGCGCCACAGACGACGATATCCGCCAGGCTTTGAACCAGCCCGTCTTCGGCGGATCGTCCCATCTGCAGCAGCTCAGGGAAGTCGGGACCGACATGCAGCTCGTCTCGCCCCGCCCCTACCAGATGATGCACAGCGAGGACCCGAAGATCGTCAACTGGTTCATCGAGGAGACCAACAACATCATCGCGCGGCAGACGAAACTCTACCCCGACGTGTTCCGCGGCGTGTGCGGGCTGCCGCAGAGCCCTGGTGTCAGCCCGAAAAACTGCCTCGCGGAGCTGGAGCGCTGCGTCAAACAGCTCGGCTTCGTCGGCTGCCTCATCAACCCCGATCCTGGCGAAGCCAGCGGTATTCCGACTCCGCCGCTGGGGGACCGCTACTGGTATCCGCTCTATGAAAAACTGGTGGAGCTCGATGTGCCGGGCCACGTACACTCCGCCGGCTGCCGGTCGGACAGGCTTCCCTATTCGCTCCATTTCATCAATGAGGAGAGCATCGGCGTGGTTTCGCTGGTGAACTCGAAAGTCTTCGACGATTTCCCCACGCTGAAGATCGTCGTGTCACATGGAGGTGGCGCCATTCCCCTGCACTGGGCCCGCTTCGAAGCGGCGTCGCTGCGCGTCCCCAACGGCAGACGCTTTTCCAAAGGGATGCGGAATCTCTACTACGACACGGTGATGTACTCCAGCGACTCTCTCGCGCTGCTGATCAAAACCGTCGGTGCGGACCGCTGTCTCTTCGGCACGGAGCGTCCGGGTGTCGGCACCGTCAAGGATCCGGACACCGGGAAATGGATGGATGAGACCCGCTACCTCATCGAGGCCTTCGACTGGCTGAGTGCTGCAGACAAGAAGCTGATCTTCGAAGACAACGCGAAGAAACTTTTCAAAATCGATTCGGGAGGTCCATCATGAACGCGCGCAGGATCTGCTGGGCGGTGGTGCTCTCCGCACTGCCCGCCCTCGCGCAGTTGAAGCCCGTCACGATCAACTATCCGGCCAAAGCCCCGGCGAACTGGCCTCTGTTTCTGGCAAAAGAGGGCGGCTATTACCAGAAATACGGTCTCGACGCAAAGCTGGTTTTCGCCGTGCACCCTTCCGGCATGGCAATGCTGGTGAGCGGCGAAGCGAAGATGACGAATTATCCGATGGATCAGGCCATGCAGGCCGCCATACGCGACGGATCCATCGTGATTGTCGGCAGCCCGCTGAACCGCGCGCTGTTCGCGATGATGACCCGCAAGGACATAAAAAGCGTACAGGATCTGAAGGGTAAGCGCTTCGGCGTCAGCCAGCTTGGAGACCCGCCCTACAGCTTCGCTCTTTCCATTCTGGGCAAGTTCGGGCTCGGCTCCCGCGATGTCCAGTGGATCCCGCTCGGGACGGACGGCAATGGACGCGTGGCGGCTCTGGTGGGCGGCCGCGTCGACGCCACGATGCTGCCGCCGCCGCAGTATTTCAAACTGGAATCCGAGGGTTTCAAGGAAATTGCGAACCTGGCCGACCAAGCGGACCTCTATGCGCCGCTGGCCTACGTTTTCAAGAAAAGCGAGATCCAGGCCAATCCGAAGCTGCCGGAATTGATGATCAAGGCGCAGGCCGAAGCCATCAAGCGTTTTTACGACGACAAGGCCATGGCGACGAAGTCTTATCTGAAGTACGACACGCAGAGCCAGGCGGATGTCGAGCGGATCTACGATCACGATCGGAAGGCCAATACTTATGAACGCGTTCCCTATGTGCTGGCAGCGGGAGTGCAGTACATCGTCAATCATCAGGCGGACGTCAATATCGGGGCGCGCATGAAGGCTTACGATTTCCACAAGGTGATCGATAACAGTTACGTGGATCGTCTGGTGCGCGAACACTTCTTCGAACAACTCTTCGGACCCGGCATAAAGGCCGAAGAAGAGCGCAAATCGAAGCTCGCGTTTCGATAGCGGCAGGAAATCGGCCACTCAAGTAGACTGGACGCTATGGCGAAAATCGTTCTGGGCATCGGCTCTTCCCATGGTCCGCTGCTCTCCACTCCGCCCGAGCAATGGGACCTTCGGGCACAGGCAGATCGCGAGAACAAGCGGCACTGGTACCGCGGCAGGACCTACGACTATGAAACGCTGCTGCGCGAGCGCGCTCCCGGGTTTGCAGCCGAGGTCGCACTGGAGTCGCGGCGCGAGCGTTTCGCCCAATGCCACCGCGCCATGGATGCGCTCGGCCGGAAATTCCGCGAAGTGGCGCCGGAAGCCGTTGTCATCGTCGGCAATGACCAGAGAGAGTTCTTCGACGAGGGACTGACGCCCGCGATCACGGTTTACCGCGGCGCGCAGATCAAGAACCTTCAGCACCTGCCGAAGGACAATCCGCCCGGCATCAATATCGCCGAGCCCGGTAACTCGCCGGCCGAGGGCGCCAACTATCCGGGGGCGCCGGACCTTGCGGATCACATTCTGGATTCGCTGGCCTGCGAAAATTTCGATCTGGCGCAATCCGATACGACACCGAAAGCCGCGCCGCGCGGCGGTATTCCGCACGCCTACGGATTCCTCTACCATTCGATTCTTGGCGATACGCCGCCGCCCAGCGTTCCCATCATTCTGAATGTCCATTTCCCCCACAACGTCCCGAAAAACCGCCGGTGCCTCGATCTGGGCCGCGCGCTCGCCCGTGCGATCGGGAGCTTTCAGGGCTGTGAGCGTGTGGCGATCATGGCGTCGGGCGGACTGACGCATTTCGTAATCGACGAGGAACTCGATCGCCGGATTCTCGCGGCCATGGAGAAGAGCGATCAGAAGGCGCTCGAAGAGATTCCCGA
>CAZXCO010000792.1:0-2356 GCA_964639095.1 uncultured Solibacteraceae bacterium | reverse complement strand
GGATACGTGCCCGTCAGCAGAATGGCCCGCGCCGGGCAGCAGACCGGTACGTTCGCGTAAGTCCGTTTGAATCGCACACCCTCCGCCGCCAAACGGTCGATATGTGGCGTCTTGACGTCAGGATTGCCATCGCATGCCATCGCACTGGCCCGCATCTGATCAGGCAGAATCAGCAGAATGTTCGGCCGCTCGGCGGCGAGGACCGGGCCGCACAGGATGGCAAACAGTGCGCTCATCAAGAGGCAGTGCTTCATGTTGTGAACTCCAGCGGTGGATCAACTCCAGCGGTGCCAGCCACCAAAAGCGGCGCGGGGCCTCCCGACGGGTACGGGGATCAACGTCAACTCGACCGGCAATCTCCGCAGTTTCGTGTCGCGGTAGTGAGAACGCCCGCCGCGGTTCGGCCGCAGATTCTCCAGTATCGCCGCACGGTCTCAGCCCTGCCAGCCTGCACGTGCGATGTGTCCCGCGCCATTAGAAATGTCACCTGTTTCGAACCATTTAGAAATGTCACATTGCGTGGTGTTTGGCGCGGGCGCACGGTGGTGGTGGGAAGTGCCGCCATACGGCTCGCGGCGAAGGGGAGGTCATCCCGAGGTCTTGTTTTTCAGAAAAGGCTTCCGCCAAGGGTGGTCGGCCTTCGGCTTCTTGGTCTTCGATTTGGACGCGGGTTTCGGCTTCGCCTTGCGACTTGGCGGTCGTTCGGGGAGTTCGTGCCAGTCCAATTCCCGTTTCCGGAACCAAAAGTGGATCGTCCCGTCCAAGTGCTCACAAACCAGAATTCGCTGGCCGGCCAGCGCTAACCGCTGATTGGCTTCGGTCAATTGAAAGCAGCGGTTGCGCCAATTGATCGTCCAATCGTTACGGACCGTTCGCTCTTCCTGAAGAGAAAGCACGTGCTCCAAACGTACGCCACGGGGCAACCTCCGGTGCAGGTCGGCCGGCTTCGCCGCGGGGACCTGAAACCGTTCGTTGAACGTCTCCAGAAATGTCTGGTCCAGAAAATCGTTGGCGGTCTCGAGAGTTGAGAGTTTGTTCCTTCGTAACGCTTTCACCAACCGATCCTGCAACACGCCATGGCGACGCTCGACACGCCCCTTCGCTTGCGGACTGTGAGCCAAGATCAATTCCACATCCAGATCTCGCAGAGCTCGCGAAAACTGCGTCAACGGCCCTGTTTCCCGGAGGTTTTCGTCGGTTGTCGCGTCGCGATTCACCACGTAGATGCTGTCGTGATCGACGTACAGCGAACGAGGCAATCCATATCGTTTAACGTATCTCCAGAAGGTCGTCATGACGGCCTCGGTGGTCTCCTCTTCAAAGAACCTGGCATACATCCGGTTCGTGGCATCGTCGATCATCACGATCAGCGAGGCCGTCCCCCGACGACCTTCGAACCAGTCGTGAAGTGACCCGTCCACTTGGACCATCTCACCGAAGTGCGGCTTGCGCTCCCGCCACTTGCGGTGCCGTGGGCGGGTGCTTCTGGCCTTCCACATCCCTGCCTGGATGAGCCAGCGTCGAAACGTGGTGACGCTCACCGTCAGGCCGTCTTCCTGGCCCAGATACTCCGCAGCCAAAGTGGGACCGAAATCGCTGTACTTCTTCGCATACAGCGTCAGGACGCGCTTCTGAAGGCCAGGTAGCGACCGCCGATTCGATCGTTTCCCGCGAAGCCGGTGAACAACACCAGCGTCTCCGAGTTCACGATAACGCGCGAAGGCCCGTAGCGTCTGTCGATACCCGAGCTTGATCAGCTCCGCCGCCTTCCGCAGCGTCAGTTCGTCCCGCTGCACACGGGCAAACACTTCCGCACGCCGGCGCTCACGGCCGCTCATCTGCAACACACTCATGCCCGCCTCCGAAAAGGAGGAGACATGATGCGCTGGATTCACTCACTGGAATGTGACATTTCTAATGGTCGGAGAATGTGACATTTCTACTGGCGCCGGACAGGGGGGGGAAATCAA
This sequence comes from uncultured Solibacteraceae bacterium, assembly GCA_964639095.1. Taxonomy (GTDB): domain Bacteria; phylum Acidobacteriota; class Terriglobia; order Bryobacterales; family Bryobacteraceae; genus BOG-234. Next base: position 386 of record CAZXCO010000792.1, on the reverse strand, counting down.
CGTGAAGGGCTTGTGAAGGATCGGCGACAGAACGCCGGACAAGCCGGTGGCACGGTCTTGCGACTTTTCGAATGATGACCGAAGATCATTTCCAAGCACGTTGCTGGACAGTACCGGGCAATTGTCACGGTAAATTGTCATGGCTCCAACGGCGACATCCGATTTTTCGTAGTACGCGCAGTCGGTTTGAACTGTGCGGGATGTCAATGATTGGAACAGGCCGTACTGGAGTTGGGACTCCGCGGTCCGGGCTGGCAGGTTTTCTGCCTTTTTCAGGAAGAAGGTCATGCAGGAGACGAGGCGACACGCTCACGATTCCCAGCGCATGTCACCGCTGCTTTGGTCGCTCTGGCTGTCTCTGGTCGGGGTGCTCTTCGCCGGGCTGG
>CAZXCO010000791.1:0-5396 GCA_964639095.1 uncultured Solibacteraceae bacterium | reverse complement strand
GTCGGGCTGGCGGCCATCTTCACGCCCTGCGTTTTCCCGATGATTCCCATCACGATGTCGTACTTCATGGGGCAGGGAGGCGGGTTGCGGCAGGCGGTCACGTTCTGTCTCGGCATCATCGGATCCTTCAGTGTTTTGGGACTGGCCCTGACGCTGGCGATCGGGCCGGCGGCTGTCGTGCAACTCGGGTCCAACGTCTGGGTCAACGGATCGATAGCGCTGATCTTTTTCATATTCGGTCTCAGCCTGCTGGGCGCTTTCGAAATCACGATTCCCTCGGGCGTGCTCACAAAACTCAACGCGGCCTCGGGGAGAGGCGGTTTCGCCGGCAGCCTGCTCATGGGTTTGACGTTCTCGCTGGCGTCGTTCGCCTGCGTCGGACCGTTCATGGGGACGCTGCTCGCGGCTTCGGTTGGCACGGACAAGCTGCGCCCCGTGCTGGGGATGCTCGTCTTTGCGACAGGCCTCGCGCTGCCATTCTTCCTGCTGGCGCTGTTCCCGAATTACCTGCAGAGACTGCCGCGCTCGGGCGAATGGCTGGCCCGGGTGAAGGTGGTGATGGGCTTTCTCGTTCTGGCCGCGATGCTGAAATACCTGTACAGCCTGGACGCGGTCCTGCAGACCGGTTTCCTGACGCGTGAGCGGTTCCTCGCGGCATGGGTTGTTCTTTTCGCGATGGCAGGGTTCTATCTGCTCGGGTTCGTGCGCCTCCCCGGGATCGCGCGCGATGCCGAGCTTGGGGTGAGCAGGCTCCTGACCGGTCTGGCTCTGGTGGTTTTCGGATTGAGTCTGGTGCCGGGAATGTTCGGCACGAAGCTGGGAGAGATTGAAGCTTACATTCCGCCGGCCACAGGGACTTCCTTCGGCGGCGCTGCCGCCGGCGGAGATCTGCCCTGGATCGAAAACGATCTGCAGGGCGCCTTCGCGAAGGCCAGGGCGGAAAACAAGATGGTGCTGGTCAACTTCACCGGATATGCCTGCACCAACTGCCACTGGATGAAGGCCAACATGTTCACGCGGCCCGATGTGGGCGGCGTCATGAAGAACATGGTGCTGGTCGATCTCTATACGGACGGCACCGATGCCGCGTCAGAGGCCAACCAGAAGCTGGAAGAGCAGAAGTTCCAGACTGTGGCGATTCCCTTCTATGTGCTCTACGATGCGAACGGGAATGTTGTCTCGACTTTTCCCGGACTGACGAGAAAGCCGGAAGAATATCTCGCTTTTCTGAACACCAAAGCTCCGGCCGCCGCTGCTCCCGTGAGCGCGGCGCTGGCGGGCGCGCCGTTCAAGACACTCGATGGCTCGACGCTTTCGCCGGCGGACTGGAAAGGCAAGGTCGTTGTTCTCAATTACTGGGCCACCTGGTGCGTGCCGTGCCGGTCGGAGATCCCGGAGTTCAACCGGATGCACGATGACCTGGCCGGCAAGGGTGTGGAAGTCGTCGGCATCTCGATGGATGACGGCGGGGCCGACGTGGTCAAGCCGTTTCTTGCGAAGAACCCCATGAAATACACCGTCGGCCTGGGCTCGGGCTCGATGGACCAGTTGCCGGTGACGGTGGTGCTCGATCGCAACGGAAATACAGTCAAACGCTTCGACGGACTAGCCAAAGAAGACGACCTCCGGGCGGCCGTTCAGCAGGCGCAGAACGCGGGTTAAACCCGCTACAGACCAGCCCCGCTTGTCGTGAGCGTCAGGCGGCCGTGCTTGACTCCTTTGGTGCTGACCAGCGCGTCGGCGATCTTCTGGACATCCTTCGCCTTGCCCCTGACCACGATCACTTCCAGGCAGTTGTCATGATCGAGATGGATATGCATCGTGGACAGGATGTTTCTGTGATGATCGTGCTGCATGTCCGTCAGCTTTTCGTTCAGCATGCGCACGTGATGGTTGTAGACCAGCGTTACCGTGCCCACGACGTTCGCATCGGGCGATTCCTGGACCTTCTGAATGAGAGAGTCGCGAATCAGATCCCGAAAGGCCTCCGAACGGTTCGCGTACCCCCGCTGCTCGATCAAACGGTCAAATTTCTGCAGGAGCAGGGAATCGATCGCGACGCCGATGCGTGCCAGAGCGCTCATGCGTCCATGTTACGGCAGGCCGGTGCTTCGCCGCTTCGCACGATCTGAAGGAACGTGCTACCCTCGGAATGGCCCGCCATGCACATCCCTGACGGCTTCTTGAGTGTTCCTGTGTGGGCGACGATGGATGCCATCGCCCTGCCGTCGGTCGTCTGTATCGCACGGCGGGCGCAGAAGGAATTTGACGACCACAAAATCCCTCTGATGGGCGTCATGGGTGCATTCATCTTTGCGGCCCAGATGATCAACTTCCCCGTGGGGAGCGGCACGAGCGGGCATCTGGTCGGGGGCGCTCTGTTGTCATTCACGCTCGGACCCGCGGCCGCATCGATCGTAATGACCGCCATTCTCGCGACGCAGGCCCTGATTTTTCAGGATGGCGGGCTGCTCGCGCTCGGGGCCAACGTCTTCAACATGGCAATCGCCGGGGTGCTGGTGGGCTATTTGCCTTATGCGCTGCTCGGCGGCCGCAGGACAGGAATATTCCTCGGCGGCACATGTTCATTGCTTATCAGCGCTTCTCTGGCCCTGGCCGAACTCTGGCAGTCGGGAATCCGGATGTCCTCCGGAGTGCTCGCGGTATCAATCGCTCTGTTTCTCGTGTCCGCGCTCATGGAGGGCGCGATTACGCTGGCGGTGATGCAGGCGCTCGAGCGTATTCAGCCCGGCTTCGCGCGGCGTCCCGCGGGCATGCGGGGTACGGGCGCGCTTGCGGCGGCATCGCTGGCGCTGGCAGGCGCGGGCGTGTGGGTGGCGTCCCGGAAGCCCGATGGAATCGAGAAACTCTCGGCCGCCGCGGGTTTTGCTTCTCATGCCCGGACGTTCCTGACCTCGCCTCTGGCGGAGTATCGGATGCAGATGGTCTCGTCGCCCTTTCTGGCAAAGGCGCTCGCCGGGCTGATCGGCCTGCTTGTCGTCTGCGTTCTCTGCCTGGGGATCAGCCGGGCGCTCGCCGTCTCACGGGGCGTGAGCCCGCGGGAAGGCGCGTAGTTGCGCCACGCGCGAATCGAGCGCTGGAGCCGCGAGGCGAGTCCGATTCACCGGCGTCACGCCGCGTCGAGAATCCTCGCCACGCTGGCTCTCCTGATCTCGATCGCGACGCTGAAATCGGGGGCAGAAATTCCCTCCGCGTTGTATCTCCTGCTTTTACTGCTCGCCGCGGCGGTGGCCCGCCTGCCGCTCCCGGCGATGCTGCGAACCGCCGCCGCGGTGCTGCCATTTGCCTTGTGTTTCGCGGCCGTGAGCATTCTCGCCGGCGATCCTCTGGGCGGGGCCTGGCTGGTGATCCGCGCCTGTCTGTCGGCCTTTGCGGCTCTGTTTCTGATTGCGACGACGCCGATGCCCGACCTCGCGGCCGGCCTCGAATGGCTGCACGCGCCCCGCTTTCTCACACAGATCATGCAATTTCTCTACCGGTACCTCATCGTGCTGATGGAGGAAGCGAACGCCATGAGACAGGCCGGCGCGGCGAGGGCCGGTACGGTCCGCGCGCTGGAATTCCGTCGCGCGGCTGCTGCTGCCGGCGTTCTGTTTGCGCGTTCCTATGCGCGGGCGCAGGCGATTCACCGCGCCATGCTGTCACGGGGCTTCGAAGACCGCCTGCCGGCATACCGGAAAGCCGCATTCGGAATGGCCGATGCCGCATTTCTGGCCACAGCGCTGGCGCTGATCGTGGGAATTCGGGCGATTCGATGACGCCTGTGGTCGAGGTCCGCGGCCTCCGCTATACCTACGAGGACGGGACGGTTGCTCTGAACGGAATCGATTTCGATCTGGAGCAGGGGGCGACCGTGGCCCTGCTCGGCGCCAATGGAAGCGGCAAGACCACTTTCGTCCATCATTTGAACGGGATCCTGCGCGGGTCGGGATCCGTGGTAATTGACGGACTGCCGGTAACCGCGAAAAATCTTCGTGAAATTCGCAGGCGCGTCGGGCTCGTGTTTCAGGATTCGGACAACCAGCTCTTCATGCCGACAGTGCTGGAAGACGTCGCTTTCGGCCCTCTGGCGGCGGGGGCGTCATTCGCCGAGGCGACGGAACGGGCGCGCGCCGCACTCGATCGCGTCGGTTTGCCGGGCAGGGAGAATAAAGCTCCGTGGCATCTGAGCGCGGGCGAAAAGAAGCGCGCGGCCATTGCCGGCATACTGGCTACCGACGCGCGATTACTCGTTCTGGATGAACCGACGACGTTTCTCGACCCGCCGGGCCAGCGCGGGCTGGCGGAACTTCTCCGCAGCCTGCCGCAGGCTGTGATCCTTGTCACACATGATGCCGGATTTGCCGGAAGTCTGACGCGCGATGCCGCCTTTTTCGAACAAGGCCGGATCGCCGCCCGCGGGCCGATAGATGAAATCGTTCAGCGCTTCGGATGGTGACGCGCTTCCCTTGTCTCGCGCTTCCGCTCTGACTTACTCCGCTTTTGCCGTGGTTATTCGGCTCTGGTATTCCGCGTGACTATTCTGCTTTTGCCTTGGCCTTGCGGTGTTCGGCCCAGCGGCGCTTTTGCGCGGCGGCGATGCGCTTGCGTGCGGCTTCGCTCAGAACGCGTTTCCGGCGGGGCTCGGAGGACACGGCTCCTGTTGCGGCGGAGGACGCCGAGGAATTACCCGCACGGCCGCCCAGTTGCCGACGGATATGATCGATCTTCGCCTGCAGTTCATCCCGTTCCCGCTCGAGATGCTGCAGCGCGTATTCCAGTATTCCTGTGTTCTGATCTGATTTTCCTCGTGCCATAAGCTCCCTCTCGCAAACTATATCATGGAAGCCAATCCAGACAGTTAATTTATAGTTTACGAATAAGCATTATGAGGAACAATTGCAGTGCGATTTTTACTTCAGCGAGTGACTCGGGCATCAGTCAGGATCGGCGGCGAGTTAGAAGCCGGGATCGGGGCCGGTTTGCTGGTGCTGATTGGCATAGCGGCGGCGGACGGGCCTGAGGATGCCGACTATCTTGCAGACAAAGTCGCCCACCTTCGTATTTTTCCCGATAGCGAGGGGCGTATGAACCGAAGCGCGCTCGATGTTAATGCGTCACTTTTACTTGTGTCGCAGTTCACTTTATATGGAGACTGCCGGAAAGGACGGCGCCCGGGTTTCGACGCCGCGGCGCCGCCGGAGCGGGCGCGCGAACTCTACGAGTATGTGGTGCGCAAGGTTCGCGAGAAAGGGTTAGTTACCAGAACCGGCGTTTTTCAGGCCCATATGGAGGTGGAACTCGTGAACGACGGGCCCGTAACTTTGCTGCTCGAGAGTTAGGAGCCGGCGGGACGACAGCCAGCGCGCCTGTGGCGATTACTGTACGGAAGGCCA
>CAZXCO010000790.1:0-3460 GCA_964639095.1 uncultured Solibacteraceae bacterium | reverse complement strand
ATCTGCCACTGCGGGTTGGATGCGGCGAATTTCGGGACCGTCGTCCCGGTCCGGGGACACCTGGCCGATATCGCGGTGGATGCCAAAAGAAATGTTGTTTACGCCGCGAATTTCACCGCGAACCGGATCGAAGTCCTCTCCATGGACAGCCAGTCGCTCCTGACCCCCATGAACGTGCCGCCTCAGCCTTCCGCCGTTGCAATCTCGCCCGACCAGCATTTCCTCGTCGTCGGGCACTACAGCGACGGCAGTACTTCTCCGGGGGCGGGATTGACCATCATCAACCTGGATTCGGGCGCTCAGCAGAGAGTGAGTCTCGGAATGGACTCCGTGCTGGCGGCGGCCTTCGGGAACAGTCCTCAGGCCCTCGTCGTGACTACTTCCGGCGTGAGTCTTCTCGATCCGGCGACCGGCAAGCTCCAGTCGCTCGGTCTGGCCGATGTGACATCCACACCGCTCCCCGTGCCCTGGGCGACATACCCGGCATCGATTATCAGCGGGAGCGCGGGCGTGTCCGCCGATGGCAATGTCATCTACGTGCTGGTCGATCAATCCCTTCCGGCTCCCGCGGGCTCGACCTGGGAGCTCGTTCGTTACACGGTATCCAGCCACTCCCTCGTTCTGGTGAACGGCATTGCGAGCCCCGTACTCGGACCTCGCGCCGTGAGCGTGAACCAGGACGGATCCTCGGTGCTGGCCGGATGGACGCTGATGACGACGGCAGGCTCCAGACTCGAGAATCTTGCCCAGTTCCCCTACCCGCCCGGCACTCTCAACCAGGGAAGCCATGCTTTCGACTCCGCCCGCAATCTGATCTATGGGCAGATCGACACTGGAGCGATTCAAACACCGGGTCCCTTTCCCCCGGCAACGCCGCTTCCCATCTTCCAGGTGTTCGACTCCGACAATCTGACGGTCCGCGAAACCTTCCAGCTCAACGAGAACCTGGCGGGCAGGTCCCTGCTTTACGGCGCCAATATGTACTCGATCTCCGACAGCGGCATCACCATCTTCCCCATGGGCGCGCTGAATACGGTGCATCGCGTGGCGGCAACGCAGGAAGACCTTCTGTTCCAGTCGAACGGCTGCAATCAGGGAGTCATCAGCCAGACTCTGAACATCGTCGATCCGGGCGGCAATGCGACCGATTTCACTCTGAGCGCTTCCAGTCCCGGAGTCACCTTTTCGATGGCTTCCGGCACAACGTCGGCCGCCGTGCAGGTCTTCGTCGACCCGGCGGCGTTTCAGGACCAGAAGGGCACCGCGACGGTGAGCGTGCAGATCAAGTCCACGCTCGCAGTCAATGTTCCCCAGCCGGTACGGCTTCTGATCAACACGCGGAACCCGGATCAGCAGGGCGCCATCTACGATGTTCCGGGCACGGTGGCGGATGTCGTGGCCGACCCCGGGCGCGACCGCTTTTACGTGCTGCGTCAGGACCGGAACGAAGTACTCGTTTTCGATGGCACGAGCATGAATCCCCTGGCCACTCTGCGAACCGGCAACACGCCGGTCCAGATGGCGATCTACCAGGATCAGCTTCTGGTCGCAAACGACAATTCGCAATTGCTGAGCGTCTTCGATCTCGCCACTCTGACGCCCTCCCGGCTCTTCCTGCCCAGCGGCTTTTACGCGCGTTCGATCGCGGCGGCCAACGGCAGCATTCTGGTCACCGCGCGGTCAACCGGCGGTGACTGCCCGGCGCCCGATCACGCGCCCGGCTGCCTTCTCACGGTCGATCTCGCATCGCAAACGGCGACGCCCGCCTCAACCTGGATCTATACGAACGTGGTGGACGTCAACAGCGCGCTTGCCGCATCGCCCTCCGGACAGACGATCTTCCTCGCGATGCCCGACGGCACTGTCGCGATCTACGACACCAGCGCGCGGCTCTTCGTCGCCTCGCGCAGCGATATGGGAGCCGTCTCGGGCGCCTACGCCGCCCTTTCGGACAATCTCTACGTGGTGGGGAATACCATCCTCAACACGGCACTTGTTCCCGCCGGCCATGTCGATCTGCTGGGTGGCGTATCCTCCGGTGTCACCGTGCTTGGCGATAAAGGACTCCTCAGCTCTACGCCCACCGGGGGCAGAAACGGCGTTCTCCAGCGGTTCGATCTCGACCAGTTCCTTTCGATTTCGCCCATCCGGATCGCTGAAGCGCCCGACCTTGCGTCCAATGTGCTGCCCGCGCCCCTGGGCCAGACCGGCCGGACGATCCTGCCTTTCAGCCGCACTCTGGCGCCGCTTGCAAACGGGCAGACAATCATTCAGCTCTCGACGTCGGGCTTCACCGCCATCCCGCAGACCTTCGATACGCCGGTTCAGCCGCCGTCCATTTCGGCGGTGACCAATGCCGCGGATCAGACCTCGACGGTTGCGCCCGGCGGGCTGGTCACAATCTGGGGTTCCGGGCTGAGCCCCGATACGGTCTCCGCGCCGTCGCTGCCTCTTGCGAACGGGCTGGATAACGTCTGCCTCTATGCGGATTCCGTCCCCGTGCCGCTGCTCTTCGTGTCACCCAACCAGATCAATGCGCAGTTGCCGTTCAACATGTCCCTCGGAGCGAGCCTGGTGCTCAGCAATCCGGGCGGCGCAAGCGTTCCGTTCCATCTCGCGGCGCAGCCTGCCGCGCCTGCGATCTTCCGCACCGCGGACGGCACGCCGATGATCATCCGCACAGTGGACGGCAAGCTGATCACCGACGACACACCCATTCATCTGAACGAAATCCTCAATATCTACATGACCGGCCTGGGGGCGGTTACTCCCGGCGTTCCCTCTGGAGCGGGAGGGCCCGCCGGGCCGCTCGCCACAACCGTGGATGCCCCCCAGGTTTACATCGGCGGATCGCAGTTGTTCACCCTGTGGGCGGGGCTCGTGCCCGGGCTCGTTGGTGTTTACCAGGTCAACGCGCAGGTGCCGTTCCACAACGTCCCGACGGGCAGCAAAATTCCCTTCACCGTGATTCAGGGCGGAGCCCAGACGAGGGTGATCCTCAAAGTCGAGCAGTAGCCGCCAGGCCCGTCTCCAGACCGTAAGATAGATGGAGATCAGTGCAGATAACGGATTCCGCGCTGCTGGCGCACATTGCGAAGCAGCCGAACGGAAGGACGGGGCTCAAGCATCTCTTCAAAGAACTGCGCCTGAAGGGCGATGACCGGCGCTCCGTCGAAGCCGCTCTCGACCGGCTGGCCTCCCGTGGAGACCTCGTCGAACTCAGAAACGGCAATTATGCCGCCGTTGCGCGCAGCCGGGAATACACTCGCGGGCGCGTGAGCGTGCACCGCGACGGTTACGGGTTTCTGATTCCCGACCATCCGGTGCCCGGCGTCTCAGGCGACCTCTATCTCAGCCGCGAAACCACGCGCGGCGTCATGCACGGCGATCGCGCCATCGCGCGCATCACCCATATCGCGCCAAGCGGTCGCACCGAGGCCGAGATCGTGCGCGTCCTGCG